>JANOHN010000304.1:0-4097 GCA_031406505.1 Acidimicrobiia bacterium
GGCCAAGCCGAACGCCGAACCGCCGGTGAGAACCACGGCGTCGACATGCCCGACGGTGCGACTGGGTTCGAGCAGCGCGGTCTCGCGCGTTGCCGGCGCGCCGCCACGGACTTCACACGACGCCACGGTTCCCGGTGGGCACAGCACGACGCTGACGCCGGTCCCGGATCCGGTCCAGTGACCGACCTGGATCCCCGTGCTCACACCGCGGCCGCGTCGTTTCTCTCGGAGCCAGGTGCGGTGCCATTCACCGGCAACCGGAGCTCCCGCGCGAAGTCGAGGAGGAGCTCGTCGAATGCCTCGGCCCGCTCCAACATGATCATGTGCCCGGCTCGGTCGAGCAGCACCAGCCGCGCGCCGGGGATGAGCCGGGCCATGCGGCGCGCCTCGGCGGGGGGCGTGAGCAGATCGGCCGTCCCGCCGATCACCAGCGTGGGGAGATCGACGCGGGACAGATCGGGAGTGAGGTCCATGCCGAGCAGTGCACGTACGGCGTCGCGGCTGGTGTCGGCCGGGCACTCCGCGAGCATCTGACGGGCGAGCTCCACATGACTCGCGACCGGGTCGCGCCCGAATCCCAGGCGAGCGAACATGAGCCCGAAATCGGGGCTCGCCATCACGCGGGCAAGCTCCAACCGCTCGGCTGTCCGTTCGGCCACGGACCGCAGGCGACGGGTCGAGCTCACCTGTGTCTTCGCCAACGACGAGAGCAGCACAACTCCGCGCACGCGAGCGCGGGCTACGTCGGGGAACTGCACGGCGAATGCCTGCGCGCCAACACCGCCCATCGAGTGCCCCACGAGGATCACGTCGCGCAGATCGAGCTCCTCGAGCACGGTGCGCACGTCCCACGCCAGGTTCTCGATCGAATGCCCGGTATCACCACAGTGAGACTCGCCATGCCCGCGGCTGTCGAACGCGACCACGCGCACGCCGCGACTGGGCAGCGCCTCGAACTGCTTGACCCACACGCGCGAGTCGATCGTGACGCCGTGCGACAGCAGGATGCACGGCAGGCCGGGCGGGTGCGGACCCGCAGGGCCGGAGTCAAATGTCAGGATGCTGCCGCCGTCATGGCTCTGGAGCCGACGCTGCGACGTTGCCTCCCGAAAGCTGGCCAGCAGCGCATCGAGTCGGCCGGCGTCAGGATCGGGACGGTTGCTCAGACCGTGGCGCACGGCCCGTTGCGCGGCGTATCCCGCACCGACGAGTCCCGCGGCCACGCCGACGGTCACGCCCGCGATCTTGAGCGCTCGCTTCCCGGCACTCACGGCACGTCATCCTTCATCCCGCAGGCCTTCATCCCGCAGGCCTTCATCCCGCAGGCCTTCATCTCGCAGGCCGTCATCCGAGGTGTGTCCTTGGAAGTCGCGGACCCATGCGCGTGGTCACCTCGTAGGGGATGATCCCGAGGCGATCGGCCCACTCAGTGGCGGTGATCTCCTCGTTACCTTGCTGGCCCAAGAGCACGACCTCGGCATCCAGACTGGCAACCCCGGGATTCACATCACCGAGGTCCACGACGAGCTGATCCATGGTCACGGAGCCGGCGATGCGATGCCGGTGACCACCGATGAGCACTTCGCCACCCATGAGGCCGAGGTTACGGGGGACACCGTCGGCATACCCCACTGGCACGGTCGCAACGAACGTGTCCTTTGTAGCTTTGAAGTGCCGGCCGTACGACACGCTCTCGCCCGCCGCCAACCGCTTGGTGAAGGAGACCGCGGCCTTCACGGCCATCGCCGGGCGCAGTGGCGCGTGGCCCGCAAGCTCGGCTGACGGCGGAATGCCGTACATCGCTATGCCACACCGGACGAGGTTGTAACGGGCCCGCGGATGCGCGAGCAGCCCAGCCGAGTTCGCCGCGTGCACCAACGGCGGGATCCGACTGCGCGCGTGCAACGCGGCGAGCAGCACATCGAAGCGATCGAGCTGCTCCGCGGTGTACGGGTTGTCGGGCTCGTCGGCCACGGCCAGGTGCGTGCACACACCCTCGAGCGAGAGTCCGGGACGAGCTTCGATGCTCTCGATGAGCCCGATCGCCTCTTCGGGCGCGCACCCAACCCGGTGCATGCCGGTATCCACCTTGAGGTGCACGGCCAGCGGACGCGGCGCGCCCGCTTCGGCAACGGCCTTGGCCAACGCCTCGATCCCGTTCGCCGTGTACACGACCGGCGTGAGCCCGTGCTGCACGACCGCGGGAGCGGCCGACGGCACGGACTCGGAGAGGACGAGGATGGGCGCGTCGATCCCCGCGGTGCGCAGCTCCATCCCCTCTTCGACGAGCGCCACGCCCAGCCAGGTGGCTCCGGCTTCGAGTGCGGCGCGCGCAACCGGAACTGCGCCGTGCCCGTACGCATCGGCCTTCACGACCGCGAGCAGCTCCGCCGATGCCGCAACACCAATGAGTGTGCGCACGTTGTGGCGGATCGCGTCGAGATCGATCTCGGCGCGGACTGGTCGGAAGTGCTCGGTCACTTCATCCCCGCGATCATGGAACAAGGGCTGATCACGGCGCGCCTTGACTCACGTGGTGTCGGCGACCCGACGGACGATGTCGCCGCGCGTGATGATGCCCACGACCTTGCCGTCCGCGTCGACCACCGGCATGTGCGTGATGTCGTGGTCGTGCATGGTGGTGGCCACGTCGCCCAATGTGTCGTCGGGGCCGACCGTTGGGAACTCGGTCGCCATCAAGTCCTGCACCGTTGCGGCCACCATCTGCTTGAGCTCTTCCTCGAAGTGCTTCTGCTGCCCAGGGATCGGGAAGTCCACGCCGAAGACGTTGAGCCACGTGGGGACGTGGAGGTTCGTCTGCGACGCGATGAGGTCCTCGTCGCGCAGCAGACCCACGAGCTTCCCCGCGTCGTCGATGACGGGGGCCGCCCCGATCTTGCGGTCGGCCAGGGTGTCGGCCGCCACCTCGAAGGTCTGGTCGGGCCGGAGCGTGACCACGTCTCGTGTCATGACGTCGCGGACGGGGGTGGTGCTGGGCATCAGAGCACCACCGAGCACGGGAAAGGACTGGTCATGACATCTCGAACCGGGGTGGTGCTGGGCATCAGGTCTCCAGGTCAGGTCAGGGCTTGCAGGGCTTCAGGGAGGGCCGCGACGAGATCGCCCGCGACGAGTCCAGTATGCCCGGCGACGTCGGCGGCAAGCCCATGGACGAAGGCACCGGCGGCCGCAGCCTCGAAGGCGTCGAGCCCCCGGGCCAGGAATCCACCGATGATCCCGGTCAGCACGTCGCCACTGCCGGCGGTGCCGAGCCACGGGCCGTCGAGGCGGTTGACGCCGATTCGGTCGGGTTGGCCCGGCGCGACCTGTCGGCCTTGTGCGGCTCGAGCGATCACCGTGCCGGGGCCCTTGAGCAGGGCGATGCAGCCGGTCGCCTCGGCGAGATCGCGAGCCGCCGCGATCCGGTCGTCGCCCACCGGCCGACCCATGAGCCGCTCGTACTCGCCCTCGTGGGGGGTGATCACCGTGGGCGCCGTCCGCTTGCGCAGCAGCTCGGGTTGACCCGCGAACGCGTTGATCCCGTCAGCATCCAGCACCAACGGCAGCGGCAAGGTGAGCGCGAGGTCGCGCACGACCGACGCGGTCTGCTCCGAGCTGCCGAGCCCCGGACCGATCGCCGCGGCGTGGAACTTTGGGAGCGCGGCGCGAACGTCGTCGGCGATGCCAGTGAGTGCACCATCGGCGCTGGCCGGCATGGCCTTCGTGATGACCTCGCTCCCTGACGCGCTGGCGGCGGCGTCGTGGCCGGGCACGCCACACCACACGATGCCCGCGCCCGCTCGCATTGCCGCGTGGCTGGCCATGAGCGGCGCACCGGTCATCCCACCCGAGCCACCGATCACGAGCAGCCCCGACGTCCACTTATGTGCTTGTGAATTGTGTGACTGGGAATTGTGTGTTTCGGAATTGTGTGCCTGAGCGCGGTCGTTGGCAGTCACAGCTCCGCGGGTCAACCAGCCGCGCACGTCGTCGTGCTGCGTGAGTGCCATGCCGGCATCGCCGACGTCGATGCCGATCTCGGCAACGACCACGTGCCCAGCACGACTGCGGCCAGGCTCGAACACGAGCCCTGGCTT
>JANOHN010000346.1:0-16689 GCA_031406505.1 Acidimicrobiia bacterium
GCCAAGCGCCGCCCGAGCGGGGCGAGCAGGGCCAGCGCACCTGCGGAGACGGCCACGAACAGCACCCATTGGAGCGCGACCGAACCGTCGAGAAACGCGGTCGCGGACGCGACCGCCGCGCCGATCGCGAAGGAAAGCACGAAGAACGTTCCAGGCACCGCGAGCTCTCCGGCTGCACAGGCCACCGCCAGCCCGAGCCAGATCCATCGCCAGGTTTCTGCGTCCACTGCTCGCGGACCGTACACCTCGGGAACGAAGCGTCCTCCACCCGCCTGGCCCGCGAGACTGGTTGACCGATGACGATGCCCGAGCGCCTGGCCCGCTTCTTCGAGGACGGAGCCCCCACCCGTGACCTCGCCGAGCGGTTCGTCGCGGCCGGGCGCCAGTGCTACCTCGTGGGTGGGCCGGTCCGCGACGCATTCCTCGCGCGGTCCGATCCAAACGCCGACGTCGACCTTGCGACTGACGCTCGACCCGATGAGATCGAGCAGATCATGCGGGGCTGGGCCGACGCGGTCTGGATCCAGGGGAAGCGGTTCGGGACGATCGGAGGCCAAAAGGACGGCACCCGCTTCGAGATCACGACCTTCCGCGGCGACGCGTACCACCCCGACAGCCGCAAGCCCGAGGTCACCTTCGCGGACGACATCGAGACCGACCTGTCGCGGCGCGACTTCACGATCAACGCGATGGCCCTGGCGTTGCCGGAGCCAAATCTCATCGACCCGTTCAACGGAGCCGCGGATCTTGCGGCTCGCGTGCTGCGCACGCCGCTCACGCCGGAGATCTCGTTTACCGACGATCCGCTCCGAATGCTGCGGGCGGCGCGGTTCGTGGCGGGGTTGGGGCTCGAGCCGGTTCCGGAGCTTGTGAGTGCGATGGAGACGCTGCACGACCGGCTCGAGATCGTGAGTGCCGAGCGGATCCGCGACGAGCTCTCGCGCCTCATCGTGCTCGACGACCCGAGCAACGGCTTGTGGCTCCTCTGCGAGACCGGGCTCTCCGACGAGTTCCTCCCGGAGCTGAACGCCATGCGGCTCGAGCAGGACCCCATTCACACGCACAAGGACGTCCTCGCTCACACGATTGCCGTCGTGCACAACACGCGGCCCGAGCTGCGGGTGCGTCTCGCCGCGCTCTTCCACGATGTCGGCAAGCCCAAGACACGCTCGTTCGCCGACGGCGGGGTGTCCTTTCATCATCACGAGGTGGTCGGGGCCCGCATGACCGAGGAGCGCATGCGCGCGCTCCGGTTCCCGAACGAGCTCGTCGACGATGTGACCAAGCTGGTGTACCTCCACCTGCGCATCCACACGTACGCGATGGGGTGGACCGACAAGGCGGTGCGCCGCTACGTCCGCGACGCAGGGGACCTTCTCGATGATCTCAACCACCTCCAGCGCTGCGACTGCACCACGCGCAACAAGCGCAAGGCGGCGGCGTTGGACCGGCGGATCGACGACCTCGAGGCGCGCATCGACGAGTTGCGCGAGCAGGAGGAGCTCGACTCGATCCGCCCGCCACTCGACGGTCGTCAGGTGATGGAGCTGCTCGGTGTCGAGCCGGGCCCGATCATCGGTGAAGCACTCGACTTCTTGCTCGAGGCGCGTCTCGACGAGGGTCCGATCGATGAAGCTGATGCCCAGCGTCGCCTCACGGAGTGGGCCACGGGGCGCGGCATCGCCGCGGGGCCGACCTGACCCTTATTCCGGCGCGGCTTCGACGGGAACGACGTCGGGCGCGGACTGCTCGTGGTGGAGCGCCTTCTCGATCTGGTACGCGACGACAAGTACGAACGCCACGATCAGGCCGAAGGCGAGGTCGACGCGGACGCCACCCTTGACGAGTTCTTCGGCCGTGTCGCTCAAGAAGTAGAAGAGCGACGCGAACAGCACGTTGTGGAACACCTTGCCCGTGAACAATGGCACGGCGATGCGGCGCACGCCGTACTTGATCATCGCCAACGGGATGATCACCGTGTCGTCGGGGAGCACCGACCCGGCCCAGAGGAACACGATCCATTTCACGTGCTTGGGTTTCTCTTCGGCTTGCCGGAGCACCCACTGGTAGAGCCCGCTGTGGTGCAGGTTGGGCTTCTTGCTCAGCACGCGGTGGGCCACGTGGTACTTGATGATCTCGCCGAAGCCTGCGCCCACGCCCGCCGCAATGCCGAGCACGAGCATGTCGACGTAGGACGCGCCTCCGATCGCGGCGGAGAGCAAGGGCAGCGTGTACGGGATCTGCACGAACACCGCGCAGTTCGAGATGAGTGCGACGAAGAAGATGCCGATTGCGCCGAGGCCTTCCGTGGCGTCGAGGAAGTCGACAACCGCGTGGTCCAGGTTGCCGAGCACGCGCGTGCGGTCGAGGGTGATGAGCGCGCCCAGCCCGACCACGCCGATGATCAAGTACTTGATCTCGATGCGGTGCCTTCGGACCCATGCCTTCATTGCCGCAGGCCTCAGCAGTACGTGGCGCGCCACGCCTGACGGCGCAGGAGGCGGTTGGTCCACGTGCGAGCGAACCAGTACAAGAACCGGAACGTGAACCAACCAACCGCGGTCCGCGGCCGAGCAACCGGGCGGCTCGTGGCCGCGTCGGCCGCAGCAAGCGCGCTCAGCTCGGCGACGAGATCGGGGTCCCGGGTGAAGACGTTGAGCTCCTTCTGGGTGAGTGACTCGATCTCCTGGTAGTTCGAGGACCCAAAGGACGCGACGGCGTGGTCGACGATCAGGAGCTTTGCGTGGGTCATCCCGTCGGATCCGGGGTACCCCAACACCTCGATGTTGTCATGGCGCAGGCGTCGGCGGAGCTTGCGGATCCACACCCGGTTGTGCAGGTGATTGGGCTGCTGCGGCGTGACGAGCACGACCCGTACCCCCCGCTTTGCCGCGTCGAGCAGGGCGGTTTCGATGTGGTCACCGCAGAGATAGGGCGATTCCACGACGATGTGCTCACGAGCCGTCGCGATGAGGTCCACGGTCGCATCCAGGATCGTGGGGCGGCCGGGGCACTGGTTCAGGACGAAGTCGCGGTTGTCCCGGCGCTCAGCCAGGGTGACGGTCGTGCCCGCCCAGGTGCTCGTGAAGTCGGCGACCACGTCGTCCACCACGGGTCCGTCGATCCGAACCATGAAGTCGTGCCAGGCGTAGTTGTGGTCGGAGACGTTGATCCCGCCGACATACGCGATGCGGTCGTCGACGATCACCATCTTCTTGTGGTCGCGGAACACGATGTAGCGAGCGAAGCGCCCGGCTGGGTTCACGCGGCGTACGGCCACGCCGGCGTCCTCGAGCCGGGCCAGCAGCTCGCCTCGGTGGCGCTTCCCAGCGGCGAGCACGTCGCGGCCACGGATCGCGAAGGGATAGACGTCGTCGGCGATCACATCGCTGTACCCATCGAGGGTCACCTCGACCGCGACACCGGCAGCAACTCGGTCGAGGAGCAGCTCGGCAAAGGCTTGACCGGCCGCGTCGCCCTCGAACGTGGAGAACTGGACCCGCAGCGACCGCTCGCAGGCTGCGACATCGACACGGAGCGCGTCGATGAACGCTGCGGCCCCTACGAAGACCCGTTGCGGAGCGGCGGTAGCCACCCCCCTCGGTCTACTCGCCTTTTTGTGGTCACTCGCCTCTGGCGAAGGCCTCGACCATCTCGCGGGCTTCTTCGTCGGTGTACTGCACCGGTGGCGACTTCATGAAATACGCCGATGGCCCGAGCAGCGGTCCGCCGATGCCGCGGTCGAGTGCGACCTTGGCGCAGCGCACCGCGTCGATGATGACGCCGGCGGAGTTCGGTGAGTCCCAGACTTCGAGCTTGAGCTCGAGGTTGAGCGGCACATCGCCGAAGTTGCGGCCCTCGAGCCGGATGTAGCACCACTTCCGGTCGTCGAGCCACGGCACGTGGTCGGACGGACCGATGTGCACGTTCTCCGGCTCGATGCCGTGGTCCATCTGGCTGGTGACCGACTGGGTCTTGGAGATCTTCTTGGACTTCAGCCGCTTGCGCTCGAGCATGTTCTTGAAGTCCATGTTGCCGCCGAAGTTCAGCTGGTAGGTGCGGTCGAGCTCCACGCCGCGGTCCTCGAACAGGCGGGTGAGGATCCGGTGGACGATCGTGGCGCCGACCTGGCTCTTGATGTCGTCGCCGACGATCGGCACGCCCGCATCCTCGAACTTCTTCGCCCACTCGGGGTCGCTGGCGATGAACACCGGAATGGCGTTCACGAACCCCACGCCGGCGTCGAGGCACGCCTGCGCGTAGTAGCGCTGCGCGTCCTCGGAGCCCACCGGCAGGTAGCTCACGAGCACGTCGGCCTTCGTGTCGCGCAGTGCCTGCGTGACGTCGACCGGCGCCGCCGGCGACTCCTCGACCGTCTCCCGGTAGAACTCACCCAAGCCGTCGAAGGTCGGGGCGCGCTGCACCTGAATGCCGAGGCCACCGACATCGGCGAACTTCACCGTGTTGTTCTGCCCGGCGAAGATCGCCTTGCCGAGGTCGAGGCCCACCTTGGCCGCGTCCACGTCGAAGGCGGCGACGAACTCGACGTCGGCCACGTGGTACCCACCCAGCGCGACGTGCATGAGGCCGGGGACCTCTTCATTGGGGTCGGCGTCGCGGTAGTACTCGACACCCTGCACGAGGCTGCTCGCACAATTGCCGACTCCGGCGATCGCGACTCGAACCTTCTTGTTGGCGGCGCCCTTGGTGCTCGGCTGGCTCATGCCGTGGCTCCTTCCTGGCCTAGAAACTCTGGTTTGGCGCCCTGTTCCGACGCAATCAGCTCTTCGACCCACTCGAGGTCGCGGGCCGTCGCTCGGACGCGGTGCTCCAACAATGAAGTGAGATAGCGGTCTTGATTCCGGGCCGGGCGCTCGTTGCGTACGCCCGGGCCGGGCTCGGCCCGACTGCGCAGGGCCTCACGCCGACGCTCGAGGAAGCGCAGGCGCGCGTCGGCCGGTGCATGCCGGCAGAAGGCGAGTTTGAGGGCAAAGCCCTTGTCGTCGTCGGCGCGGTCGTCTTCGGCAAGCAGGAGCTCCACGAGGAGGGCTTCGCCCTTCTCGGTGACCCGGTAGGCCTTCCGGGTGCGCCGGCTCCCCTCGGCGCGGCGGGTTCCGGCACGGCGCCGGGCGCCGGCAAGGTCCCCGGTGATCGAACCGGTGGGCACGGGGGCAGAGTTCAGCACGGGGCGGGGCTCCACGCTCTCGATCGCGCCCTCTCGCTCCAGCCGGCGCAGGGCCGGGTAGAGCGATCCGTACGAGACACCCCACAGGAAGCCGAGGGTCTCGCCGAGGCGCTTCTTCAGCTCGTACCCATGCAGCGGCTGCTCTTTGAGCAGTCCAAGCACGGCAAGCTCCAACATGGTGACTCCGGTCAGTGGGCATCCGATATATCGGTCCGATATATCGAAGTGCAAGTATGAACGATCCCCGAGGGCCGGTCAAGCCTCAAGAGCCCCGCGGCGCCGGGAGGCGCTCGCCAGGGAGCGAACGGCCGCGAGGCGGGTATCCCGCCTCGCAGTGAGCGACCGAGACAGGTAGGCGCTGCCTACACTCGCCGCCAATGCGCGACGTCGACTACGTGCTCGCCCGGCGAGCCGTGCTCCGCGATCTGCGGGCCGGCCGGAAGGACCGCCTCGACGTCTGCGACGCGCATCCCGAGCTCTTGCGGGCGGGGCGCAACGTCGGCGAGCCGGCCGGCGGTGACTGCCCGGTGTGTGGCTCCGATCAGCTCCGGCTGGTCTCCTACGTCTACGGCGACGCCCTGCGCACTGCGAACGGCCGCTGCATCACGTCGCACCATGAGCTGGCCAAGCTCGACGCCAGCCACGAGGAGTTCTCGCGCTACGTGGTGGAGGTGTGCATCGAGTGCCGTTGGAACTACCTCCAGCGCCACGAGCTCCACGGCCGCAGGTACGCCGTCTGAACCTCTCGGTCGCTCACCCGGCGCCGGGACTACGCTTTTCGATGTCGCCGGGAGCCGTCCGTGCCCTGGACGACGGAGGTCACACGATGGCCGCTCAGACCCCAGTCAAGGCTCGAGTCACCGCGCCGGCGGTTGCCGCTCGCAAGGGCGACGGCATCCCGCTCGTCATGGTGACCGCGTACGACGCGCCTACCGCCCGGATTGCCGACGCCGGTGGCGTCGACATGATCCTGGTGGGCGACTCCGTCGCGAACGTCGTGCTCGGGTACGACGACACGCTGCAAGTCACGACCGAGGACATGGCCCACCACGTGGCTGCGGTCGCCCGAACGCAGCCGCGTGCACTCATCGTCGGCGACCTCCCCTGGCTCAGCTACCACGTCTCTTCCACCGAGACCGTCCACAACGCAGCCACGCTCGTGCGCGCGGGTGCCGGTGCGGTGAAGCTCGAAGGTGGCCGCAAGCGCCTCGAGGCCGTCCAGGCCATCCTCGACGCCGAGATCCCCGTGATGGGCCATCTCGGTCTCACCCCGCAATCCGTGCACGCGCTCGGCGGTTTCCGGGTGCAGGGCAAGGATCTCGACGGCGCTCGGATCATCGTCGACGACGCGGTGGCGCTGGCCGAGGCCGGATGCTTCGCCGTCGTGCTCGAGTGCGTGCCCGACGCCGTCGCCCGCCTCGTCACCGACACGATCGGCGTCCCCACGATCGGCATCGGCGCCGGGCGTCACTGCGACGGTCAGGTGCTCGTGCTCCACGACCTGCTCGGGCTCGAGACGCGGATCACGCCGAAGTTCGTCCGTCGCTATGCCGATCTCGCGGCGGACGCCACTGCCGCCGTCGAGCGCTACGCCCGCGACGTGCGGGCCGGAACGTTCCCGTCGAGCGAAGAGACGTACCACGCAGCCGACTCGGTGAGTGAGTCGCTGAACCTCTATACCGGCGACGCCGGTGAGGACGCGCCCACCGAGCGAACACCTGCGTAGCCGTACGGTCGTCGCGCTGCTGGTGCTCGGCGCCAGCGTGGCCGGTGTCGGTCTGTGGCGGCTCGTCGAGAGCTACGACTCGGATGCCGGGCCTACGAAAGCCTCGGATGCCACGGCCGCGATCGCGTCGGGCGTGGCACCCGCGAACGACGTGACGATCGCGGACTCGATCGTCGACGCGAGCCGAGCGAGCGAGCCCTTCACCGAGCTCACCGAGACGCGCCTCGAGGTCGGAGGCAAGTCGTTGCGAGTGGTGGTGGCCGATGAGGTCGACGAGCGCAGCGAGGGCCTTCGCCGCCGCCGAACCATCGGCCCCTACGACGCGATGCTCTTCGTCTACGAGGAGCCGGTCCAGGTTGCCTTCACGATGTCCACGGTTCCGGTGCGCCTCGACATCGCCTTCTACGACGCCCGTGGCCGAGTGGTCACGCGACTGCGGATGGAGCCGTGCACCGGGTCGGAACTCGAGTGCCCGCTGTACCCCCCGGAGCACGAGTTCCGCTACGCGCTCGAGACCCTCGCCGGCGACCTTCCGAGAGGTCGCTTGTCCCCAGGGTGACGCCGGCCGTCCTGTCACACGGGCGTCGTACGGTCGTCGTCATGAATCTGCGTCGATCATGGTCGCCCCGTTGGGCGTTCGGGCACACCACTGGTAGCCTCGTCCGCTCAACACCCTGCTGCTCCCACGCCCGGCACCGCCGGTGACGATGGGAGCCCGCCGGGACACTCGGCGGTCCGAAGGAGGAACGGCTGATGCGGCCGTATGAAGTCATGGTCATCTTCGACGCGGAACTGGAGCCCGAGGCTGTTCGGGCCGCGGTCGACCGCCACGTGGAGTCACTGAAGTCGAAGGGTGCCGAGATGGGCACCGTCGACCACTGGGGCAAGCGGCGGTTCGCGTACCGGCTGAATCACCGCTGGGAGGGCTACTACGTCGTCCTCCAGGCGCGTGCCGAGCCGGCCGTACTGGACGAGCTCGGTCGCGTGCTCACGCTGGCCGACGAGGTGCTCCGCCACAAAGTCCTGCGAATCCCCGAAGCGGTGTTCGGCAAGACTGCCGCCGCGTCGGGCTCGTAGCGCGGCGGACGAGAAGAGAATGAGGTCCGAAGATGGCCGATAACACCGTCACCGTCGTGGGCAACGTCACCCGCGACCCCGAGATGCGCTACACCGCGGGCGGCGCGGCGAACTGCTCGTTCGGCTTGGCCGTGAACCGCCGGTGGATGAACCGCCAGACCAACGAGTGGGAGGAGCGCACGAGCTTCTTCAACGTCGTGTGCTGGCGTGAGATGGCCGAGAACGTCTCGGAATCGCTCGGCAAGGGCGCGCGAGTCGTCGTCACCGGGCGCCTCGAGCAGCGCTCCTGGGAAACCGAGAACGGCGAGAAGCGCAGTGTGGTCGAGATCGCGGCTGACGAGATTGGTCCGAGCCTGCGCTGGGCCACGGCCACCATCACCAAGAACGAGCGGCGCGGCGGCGGGCAAGGCGGCGGCGGTCAGGGTGGTGGAGGCGGCGGCGACAACGGCGGCTCGGCTCCCTCCGGTGGCGCACCCCCCTCTGACGACTTCGGCGAGGAGCCCTTCTAACCATGGCAGCCCGACCCAGAACACGCACCAAGCGGGAAGACCGCGATCGGCGCCCGAAGAAGAAGATCTCGATCCTCGACTCAGAGTCGGTGGATTGGATCGATTACAAGGACGTGAACCTGCTGCGGCGGTTCATGTCCGAGCGGGCCAAGATCCGGGCTCGCCGGGTCACCGGCAACGACGCCCAGCAGCAGCGCGCGGTCGCCAAGGCGATCCGCGTCGCTCGCGAGATGGCGTTGCTCCCGTACTCGGTGCGTCAGGTCACCCACCGCTCGAAGGGCAAGCGCGGCGATCGCGACGGCGGCACGCTGCGCGAGTTCCAGCCGCGCACCGACTCGATCGAGACGATCGAGGCGCCAGGGCCCGACGCCGATCTCGCTCTGCCCGACACGCTGGTGGACGACACGCTGGTGGACGACGCGGTCATGGATGACGCCCCCGTCGGCGACGAGGCGATGCCCGAGGCCGCGACCGAGTCCGACGTGGATGTCGCCGCGGAGGCGGTCCCGGAGTCGGAGGACGCGTCATGAAGATCGTCCTGCGCGAAGACGTCGACAACCTCGGGCGCAAGGGCGACCTTCTCGAGGTCGCCGACGGCTATGCCCGCAACTACCTCGTGCCGCGCGGACTCGCGCTCAAGGCGTCGAAGGGCATCGTCAAGCAGGCCGAGTCGATGCGACGCAGCCGCGAGGTGCGCGAGGTGCGTGACCGCGCGGCGGCGGAAGAGATCGCCGCGAAGCTCTCCGGCGCGCGGGTCGAGATCGCGGCGCGTGCAGGCGAGGGCGGCAAGCTGTTCGGGTCGGTGACCGCATCCGACATCGCCGACGCGGTGCTCGCGCAGAGTGGCCTCGAGATCGACCGGCGCAAGATCGATCTCGACGAGCCGCTCAAGGAGCTCGGTCCGGCCGAGCTCACCGTGCGGCTGCACTCCGGCATCGACGCAACGATCCACGTCGAGGTGGTCGCGGGATAGAGATCCACCCCTCCTGACCAGCACCTTCGCGTGCTGATCGGGCCTCGAGGGCGCGTCACACCCCGGTGCGAGCATCGAGGGATGGACCCGCTTCTCCACAGGCCTGGGGATATCCGACCCCTTGATCCACAAGGAATTCGCTCTAGGACTCCACAGGGCGGACGGCTCATACTCCGCGTCGCATCGCGGCGACGCGACGCCCGGCGACCCCCGCCGGGCGCTGGGGAGGGCAGGCAGTGGTTCAAGCGCTAGAGCCGGCGACGCGCCGCGCCCCGGGTCGCGTTCCCCCGCACAACCTCGAGGCCGAAGAATCGCTCCTGGGCGCGATGTTGCTGTCGCGCGATGCGATCAGCGCGGCCACGGAAGCGCGCGTCGAAGCCAGCGACTTCTACAAGCCCGCGCACGGGCACGTGTACGAGGCCGTCATGTCGCTCTATGGGCAGGGCGAGCCCGTTGACCCGGTCACCGTTGCCGACGAGCTGCGCCGCGCGGAGCTGCTCGACGCGCTTGGTGGACGCCAAACGCTGCTCAAGCTCCAGGCGGGCACGCCCGCGTCGGCCAACGCGGCGCATTACGCCAAGATCGTCAACGAGCTCGCGCTCCTGCGTCGGCTCATCGCGGTGGCCGGCGACATCGCGGAGATGGGTTACGACGACTCCTCCGAGGTGTCCGAGACGCTCGACCGCGCCGAGTCCCTCGTGTTCGAGGTGGCCGAGCGGCGCGTCTCCGAGTCGATGGTCGGCGTGTCAGTCGCGCTCCAGGACACCCTCGACCAACTCGAGGCCCTCTACGGGAGCGGAGGCGAGATCACCGGTGTGCAGACCGGCTACACCGATCTCGATCACCTGTTGCTCGGCCTTCAGCCGTCGAACCTCATCGTTGTCGCGGCAAGACCGGGTATGGGCAAGTCGTCCTTCGCGCTCGGCGCGGCGGCGAACGTCGCGATGACCGCGCGACGGCCGGTGATGTTCTTCTCGATGGAAATGGGCGTACTCGAGCTCACCAAGCGCCTGCTTGCCGGTGAAGCGCGCGTCGACGCCCGCCGGCTCCAGACGGGCGACATCCCCGAAGCCGAGTGGGGTCGGCTGTCACACGCGGTGGGCCGCCTCGCAGAGACGCCGCTGTACATCGACGACAACCCCCACTGCACCGTCATGGAGATGCGGGCCAAGGCTCGACGGGCGAAGGCGCGCCACGGTGATCTCGGCCTCATCGTGGTCGACTACCTCCAGCTCATGACGCCGAGCACCACCCGGCGCATGGAGAACCGTCAGGTGGAGGTGGCGGAGATCTCACGGGGCCTCAAGATCCTGGCTCGCGAGCTCGACTGCCCGGTGATGGCGCTCTCCCAGCTCAACCGCCAGCTCGAGTACCGCCAGGACAAGCGGCCGATGCTGGCCGACCTTCGCGAGTCGGGTGGTCTGGAGCAGGACTCCGACGTCGTCATGTTCATCTACCGCGACGAGGTCTATAACCCGGAGTCGGATCAGCGGGGCGTGGCGGAGATCATCGTGTCGAAGCACCGAAACGGGCCCACCGGCGTGACTCGCCTTGCCTTCCTCGACCACTTCGTGAAGTTCGCCAACATGGCGAGGGAGTAGCTCGATCAGCCGCGTCCGCCCCGGGCCGGTCTCACGCGTTCGAAGTGTGAGCGCCCTCCGCGAGAAAGCGGTTGCGATACGCGGCAAATCGCTCACGGAGCACGTCGGCATCGAGCCCGAGATCGTCGACGCCATAGCGATGTCGGCCATGCTCGCCGTGCGGGTGCTCGACGAGATACCGGCGCATCGCCGCTTCCGCCTCCACACTCAGCTCGTCGCCACCGTGCTCGTAGATGCCGCGCACCACCCCGATCGGGTCGGCGACGAGCTGGTCATACGCCACGTCCACGAACGCGTCGTCCCCGTGGGTGTCGCGCCAGGTCATCGCCCGTTCCACGAGCTCGACGGCCACGAGCGTCCAGTGCTCGTTGATGTAGGTGCCGTGGTCGGCGTCGCTGAAGGTTCCGGAGAGGGAGCGGACCAGGCTGCAGAGTGACGCGACGACCGCCACCGGGTCGCGGTGCGTCATCACGAGCCGCGCATCGGGATATCGAACGGCGATGGCGTCCAATGCCAGGCAGTGGTGCGGCGTCTTGAGGGTCCAGCGGCCGGGGGCGTTCGACTGGAGCAGCTGGAGCACCCGGTGGTGGTACTCGTACGCCGAGGTGTGATCGCACGCGAGGAGCCACCCGCCGTAGGCCGGCACGTTGGCCACGCACTCCCAGAGCAGGCTTTTGAAGTCTTGCGCGAGCACCGCCACGCACTCAGTCGGACCGTCGGGGGCTTCGTAGTGGATGGCGTGGAAGCCCGGGTTCAGCGCCTCGAGCATGCCGGCACCGATTCGAGCCACATCGATCCGCGGATCGGATGCGAAGCTCGCCGCGTCGGGAGGCGGCACCGAGTCCATCGCCTCCCAGCGCATCAGCGACCGGTTGGCCGGGTCTCGGTGGAGCAGCTCGCTCAACAAGGTGGTGCCGGTGCGGGGGAGGCCGAGCACCATGATCGGCCGCTCGACCGGGTCGGCCAGGACGTCCGGGTGGTCGGTCAGCCACGCAGTGATCCGGAGGCGATTGACGAGGGCAGTGGTGATCTGAGCTTCGATCGCCAGCGCCCCCACCTCGGAGAGCTGAGCTTCGCCGGAGGCCGACGCCACCAGAACTTCGAGCCCGTCTAGGTAAGCGGTGCCCCCGAAGTCTTCAGAGCTGGCTTGCTCGCAGGCTGCGGCGACGATCCGGGCGGCCTCCATCCCCAGATCCTGGCCCACCGACACGGGTCCGGTCCGAGAATCCGCCTCGAGCGAGTAACCGTCGGTGCGCGAGACCGGTCAGACCATCGTCAGATCGGATAGAAACCGCTCGTGGATGCGACTCCGCATCCGCGATCAGGACCTGTCAATAAGGGGGAGTATCTAGATGCTCGCAATCGGAGACCTGAGCAATACCGTTCAGTTCATCTTCTACGCCATCGGAATTGTCGCCTTCGCGCTTGCCGCGCTGGCGATCAAGGTTCCGGGCGGCGAGAAGGTGGCGAACTTGGTGGCGCTCGGACTGTTCGCTGTGTTCTTCCCAGTGTTCTGGAGCAGCCTCGCAGCGCTCTAGTTCCATCCAGGTGACACGCCGGGGGACGGGCAACCGTCCCCCGGCGTTCCCTTTTCCGGGCGTTCTGAGGCCTTGCGTCATCCGCCTCCGCTCGATATCCACCAAATCGTCGGGGCCCGCTCTTACGATCTGGGCTCGCGACTCCGTCGGATTCGCGCAGAAGGGGGAGTCATGCTCGCACTCAGTGCGCTCGGCGCAGAAGTCACTGCGATCCTGTTGGTCTTGTCGTTCGTGGCGTTCGTACTCGGCGCAATCGGCTTCGCGCTCCACTCCAAGGTGTCGAACTTGGTGGCGCTCGGCCTGGCCTTGTACATGTTCGTGCTGGCCTGGAACGCGGTCGCCGCGGTCTGACCCAGCCTCGTTGCGCGGTGGCGCCGTCCGGCCTCAGAACAGCTTGAGATCGGGCGGCGCCCCGCCGCGCAGCGCCTCGAGGTTCACCTCCACGCAGAGCACGCCGCGGCTCTCGGCGAACACCCGGGCCTGCGGCTTGATGCGGGTCGCCACGAACATCCCGATCGTGGGTGCGAGCGTGCCGTCACGATCGAGCCGCTCCTGATAGCGGAGCAGTTGCTCCACGCCCGCGATCTCACCAACTCGTTTCACCTCCACGACCACCGCGCGGCCCTCGCCGTCGCGACACAGCAGATCGACCGGTCCGAGGTCGGTGGGGTACTCGCGGCGCACGAGTCGAAGGTCCTCGCGTAGCGCCTCCACTCGCGCGGCCAGCAGCTCCTGGAGCTCGGCTTCCACGCCGTCCTTGGCGAGCCCCGGGTCGTCCCCGAGTTCGAACTGCTCGTCGAAGAGCACGTCGTAAAGCTCGATGATGAGCCGCTCCCCGCCCGGGTTGGTGACGGTGATCGTCCCGTCGGCTTCCGCGATCGTGCACGGTGGGTTCATCCAGTTGAGCGGCTTGTAGGCCTTGGCGTCGGCGTGGATGGCGATCGATCCGTCGGCCTTGAGCACGAGCAGCCGACACGCCCGCGGCAGCCGGGCTCCCAATCGTCCGTCGTACTCGACCGAGCACTCAGCCACCACGAGACGCACCGACGCGTTGTACCACGGTGTTCGGTTCCGACGCCGGACGGCGAGCCGGCTCTACGATCAGGCGCACATCTCGACGGGGGAGGCACGGTGCTCGCCGAATACGGAAGCGACGTCTACAAGGTCGTCCTGGTACTGCACATCCTGTGCGCAATCGTCGGCTTCGGAGCGGTGGTGCTGAACGGGATCTACGGCCAGCAGGCGAAGTCGCACAAGGGGCCGGAGGGCCTCGCCATCGCGCAGGCGAACTTCCTCGTGTCGAAGATCGGCGAGTACTTCATCTACGCGGTCTTCCTGCTCGGCATCGCGCTCGTGCTCATCGGTGATCCGGTGAACGGCTTCGGCCAGACGTGGATCTGGCTCTCCATGACGGTCTTCATCGTGGCCCTGGGCATCTCGCACGGGCTGCTCATGCCGCGAGTCAAGCGACTCATCGCGCTGATGACCGAGCTCAACTCGATGGGACCCCCCCAGGCGGGGGCATCGGGCCCGCCGGCGCAGGTGCTCGAGATGGAGACCGTCGGCAAGCAGGTGGGCATCTTCGGCGTGATCCTCAACCTGCTGCTGGTGACGATCCTCACCCTGATGGTCTTCAAGCCGGGCTTCTCGTAACACTCGGCGCCGCGCGAACTGCGCGTCGAGAGGCGCGCCCGTACGATGACGGCATGGATTTCTACGACGACGTCCTGCTCGAGCTGGTCACGGCGGTGGGAGCCGCCTTGTTCGTGGCCAACGCGTTCGCGCTCGTGCGGCGCCGCAGCGACCGGAGGCAAGCCGCTCACGAAGCCGTGAAGCGCGCCAGGCCCGGAAGCCCGGTGCGCTCCAAGGTTCGGGTGGCGACGACCGGCAACTTGCCGCAGGCGCCGGTCGGTCGAACCGTCGCCTACATGGCGCTCGGCTTCGTGGTGTTCGTGTGGGGGATCGCGAGCATCACGTCGTGACCGGCCCGCTCGATCCCGACGCGACGCGGTCGTTCGGCGACGCGACGATGCCGGCGGGGCCGCGACTGGGCGGCTCGGCCGGCGCGGGTCCTATGGTCGTGGGTCCGCCCCGCGACCCACCCCGAGGTCCCGGCGACGACGACGGTGGTGACGACGAGGGCCGTTCGTGGTGGTGGGTGGCCGCGGCCGCGCTCGTGTTCGGGGTTGTGGTGGGTGTGGTGATCGCGCTGCTTGCCAGCGGCGGCGATGATGCAACCGACGCCACCACCACGAGCTCGTCCACCACGATCACCGTGGCGACGACGGCCACGACCGCGCCGCCGACCACGACCACGACCGTGGCTCCAACGGCCCCGGGTCAGGTGCTCAATCTCACCGCGGGCGCCGGCGGCGGGAGCGGCGAGGTGAGCCTGCAGTGGGACGCGGTCGAGGGCGCGGCGGAGTACCGCGTGTACCGCTCGGCGACGATGGGGGGCGCGCGCTCGCTCATCACGACGACCGACCAGACGAGCTACGTCGACACGCCGGGATCACACGCGTACTACGAGGTCAGCGCAGTGAACGCAGGTGGGGAAGGCCCGCGCTCGGTGCAGGCGTGTGGCGCGCCGGTCGGCGACTCGTGTTGACGACGTAGCGCCGTTCGTCACTCCGAGATCGTGGAGTGCCCCAGATACACCGGTTGAACTTCGGGTCGATCAGCTCATATGGGTCGTGATCATCGGAAGCCCGGCGTACGTGCAGATGCCTGGCGCGGCGGCGCACACCGTCGCGATCGCGTTGACGGTGGGGACGGCGGTGATCCTCATGCCGAGGGCGCGGAACTCGTCCGCTCCCATGGTCGTGAGGTCGCCATCGGGCCACATGTCGAACTTGACCCGCACGTTGGGGTCGCCCTCGACCTCGACGACGTAACCGAACTCGACCGGCCAGACCGGATCGGTCTTGTCGCCGATGACCCAGCGGATGTTGATGCTCAGCCGGATCACGCCCTCGGCGAGGCCGTCCCAGCGAATGTCCATGCCGGCGACGTGACCCTTCGGGATGACCATGCCGGGGATGTCCAGCTCTTCGGTGGCATGGGCGAGCTCGATCGTGCAGCGCTTCTCGTCCAGCGTGAGGCCGACCAACTCCGCGAGCAGATCGAGGGCCTCGCTGAAGAGGAGCGTGTTCGCCTGGAGTGATTCCACGTGGCCGGGATCGTTCGGGGGCCGCCCCCACCCGACGCCGGTGAAGTTGGGGTCGTTGGCGAACATGGTGACGTCGGCTGATTCCGTCATCGTGATGCGGCGCACACCTCGGCTGAGACCGGCGCAAAGGGCGGTGAACGGCTGCAGGAACCCAGGGTCGATGCCACTTCCGAAGAGCGTGGATCCACCGGCGATGGCAGCCTCCTCGAGGGACGCCCTGGCCTCGGGGTGGACGCCGGTGCCGGTGAGGAACTCCGAGGTGGTCACCACGTTGATCCCTGCGCGCAAGATCTGGGCCACCTGGTCGGCATCGAGCTTGAGCGCCGTGACCACGGCGCAATCGGGGCGCAGGGCCAGCAGCTCGTCGACGTCGGCCGTGGCGAGCACGCCGGTCTTTTCGTCGAGCCCGCACAGGTCGCCGGCATCGCGGCCGACCTTGGCCGGGTCGTGGGCGAACACGCCGACGAGCTCCAGCTGCGGATGGGACAGGATCGTGGCGAGGGTCTCGCGTCCCACGTTGCCGGTCGTCCACTGCACGATCCGCAGCGGTGCCGTCGTCAAGGTCTCATTCATGCGGTGTCCTTGGTCGGGGCCGCTCGAACATCGAGCGCGCGTGTGTGTCTCGTGCGCGACGAGTCGCCTTCGACGCGTTGGCCGTCGGTCCCCCTGCCGCGACGGTGCGCAATGGCACCGCCTTGCTGGGCGACTGCTTAGCAGGGCCAGAAGTTCTGTGCGAGGGGCGCCCACCCGACGAAGCCCAGAAACCAGAGCGGGTGACGGGAATCGAACCCGCGTTCTCAGCTTGGGAAGCTGATGTTCTGCCGCTGAACTACACCCGCGAGGCCAGCGAGGGTAGCGCGACCCGCCGATAGGCTCCCGCGCCGTGGTGCTGTCGGACGTGACCATCCGTG
>JANOHN010000112.1:0-8933 GCA_031406505.1 Acidimicrobiia bacterium
GTTGCGCGATGGGAAGCCACTTCTCCGATACGAAGTCTGTGCGTTGCTGACCCCGCGGTACGGGATGGCGACGAGCGCACCGCGGCCTTCGACGTTCCGGGTCGGACGCGGGCATCGTTCCTGGCTGGCGTCAGAACGACGCTTGCGCGTAGCCAACCCACAGATACGTGATCGCGACCAACACCGCGATGTTGACGTTCCGAAGCGCCCGTTCGGAGCTCATTGCCCCATCCCAGGCCACGAAGGCCACCGCGCCCCATGCGGGCAGCGCCGCGTGCAGGTAGCGCGCGAGGAGGATCGTGAAGTCGGTGCGCACCGTGATGACAATCAGGGTTGCGATGCCCACGAGCATTGGGAGCACGAGCAGGAACGTGGCGATGAGGTTCCCTCGAGTCCAGAGTCGGTAGCCGACGACGAGTGGCAGCAAGAACATCGCCACCAGCAGGAAGTTGCGCATCATCGTCGGAATTGATCGTTGCGCCTGCTCACCCCATTCCTGGGGGAACGAGAAGTCGATGAGGAACGGCACTGCGTCCCACTCCTGGTAGAGGTGATAGTCAATGTTGTCGGGGTTGATGATCGCCCGCTGCTGGTTTGCTGCCTGGCCGTTGGCGGTGACCGTGCCGTACGCATCGAGGTTCCACCCGAGCCACGGCGCGAGGAGCAGGAGTGGCAGCGCACCGATCGCCACGACGCGAGCCACATCACGGCGGGTGTGGTGGCGCCAGAGGTGCACGGCCATCGCGAGCCCGAAGACGGGCGCGAGGTAGATCAACGTGGTCTTCGTCAGCAGGCAGAGCCCGAGTGCGGCACCGGACGCCGCGAGCCAACGGAGGGAGTCGCGCTTGTAGGCGCCGTGCACGAGCCACACGAACAACGCGGCCATGGGCACTTCGAGCGCGATGTTCCCTACGAGGACGGCGCGCTCGAGCACGCCAGGTAACAGGAACACGACGCCGCCGAATGCCATCCCAAGCGGCCATCGGTCGCCCACGAGGTCGCGCAGGAGGAGCCCGAACGGGATGAGCGCCGCGAACAGCAAGAGGAGCCCGAACGCTCTGACCAAGTAGAGCTTCTTCACGTGGTCGACGGGTATCGAGAACACTGCCGCCGCGGCCGCGTAGTACAGCGGGGGCTGAAAGGCCTCGTAACTGCGCCCGGCGAGACCGGGCACCTTCTCGACCGGCGTCTCGGGCGCGTCCGGGTACGTGCCCTGGGCGATCGCCCACACCTCCTCGTGGATCCGGTCGTTGATCTTCGGGAGCTCGAAGTCCTCTGCGATCGACTGCACGTAATCGAAGTGCGCGCCCTCGTCGATGGGGGAGTACGGATCGAAGTTGCGCAGGGTGTAGAGCCCAAAGATGAGCATCGCGAGGAACTCGAAGACGAGGATTCCGGCGAGGAGGCGATGCCCGCGTGCCCAACCGAGGACCGCACGACTACGGGCTCGGACACGGAGCCGTGGGCGACGCTTCGCAACTGGCTCAGTGCTCGTCGTTTCGGGCACCCTGAACGGTACCAACTCGATGTGCTCCACCCGCGTGTCTGGTCGGTGCACGTGCTCCCCTCAGGGTTGGAAAGTGGGGTCGGGGTACGATCTACACATGCACGAGACCGACGTGTCGGACGCGGCGCGCCCGCTCCCGGCCGACCGCGGTCAGGCCGTCGGTGACGAGGACGGTTCCACTCCCGAGCAGGGTGCGGAGTCGATCGACTTCGGTCGCTACTACTACGAGCACGATTGCGGTGGCGCGCCCTACGAACGCAGCCCGCTGTGGCTCACGTACTTCGATCGTCTCGCCGATCAGATCGTCGAGCAGCTCGCGCCCACCCGCGTGCTCGACGCCGGGTGCGCGATCGGGATGCTCGTCGAGAAGCTGCGCGAGCGGGGTGTGGAGGCATGGGGCGTCGACATCTCGGAGTACGCCATCAGCCAAGCGCACGAGTCCATCCGTCCGTACTGCTTCGTGGGATCGCTGGTCGACCCGCTGCCGGCGGGGTTGCCGGAGCGGTACGACCTCGTCACGTGCATCGAAGTGGTCGAGCACATGCAGCCGGCCGACAGTGAGGCTGCGATCCGCCGACTCGGGAGCCTCGGTGATCGGATCTTCTTCTCGTCGTCGCCCACCGACTTCGCCGAGCCCACGCACGTGAACGTCCAGGCGCAAGAGCACTGGTCGGTGCTGTTCGCCAGAACGGGTCACTTTCGCAACCCCGACTACGTCGTTGGGTATCCCACGCCGTGGACGGCGTTGTACGAACCGGCGAGCAGCGATCTTGGCGAGGTCGTGCGCCGTTACGACCGCAAGCTCATCCAGATGGGACACGAGCTCCGCGCCGTTCGTGAGACCGCGCTGAATCTCCAAGACCGGCTGACCCATCTCGCGGCAACCGATGCTGGGCTCGTGCACGTCAAGGCGCTCGAAGCCGAGCTGGTCGTCGCCCGGGAAATCCTCGGATCACGAAGTGGGCGAGTGCTCCGGGCATACCACTCGGCTCGCCGCAAGCTGAGGCGACGGGTCTAGCGAGGGCTTTGCCCGCCCTCCTGACCGCGACGACGACCATGACGACGCAATGACCAAGCTGGCTGAATACCGCGGCAAGCACGAGCTGCTGATCAACCTCGTGTTGCGCGACCTGCGCGGCCGATACAAGCGTTCGGTGCTCGGCTGGTCGTGGTCCCTGATCAACCCGCTCGCAACCGTGCTCATCTACTGGGTGATCTTCTCGACGTTCCTCAAGGTGCAGCCTCCGCGAGGCGACCCGAGCGGGCTCAAGAGCTTCGTGATGTTCTTGGTATGTGGGCTGCTGCCCTATCGATTCCTCGCGGATTCGATGAGCGGCTCGGCCGAGTCACTCATCGTCAACGCCAACCTCGTGAAGAAGGTGTACTTCCCGCGCGAGCTGCTGGTCGTGTCGGCCGTGGGTGCCTTGCTGTGCACCTTCCTGATCGAGCTGGCGGTGTTGTGTGTAGTGCTGCTCTTCATGGGGAACATGGTGCTCACGTGGATCCCGATGTTGCTGGTGGTCATCGCGCTGGAGACCTGCATGGTGTTGGGCATCTCGCTGGTGCTCGCCCCGCTCAACGTGTACCTCCGCGACGTGAAGCACTTCGTGCTCATAGCGCTTCAGCTGCTCTTCTATTCAGCGCCGATCGTGTATCCCCTGCGCCTCGTGCCCAAGAACGCCAACATCCTTGGGATCGACATCGCCTTGCGCGACGTCTACCAGCTCAACCCACTCGTGCCCCTCATCGACTGCTTCCGCGCCGTGCTCTACGACCTGCGGTTCCCCGATGCCGCCGACCTCGGGTACGTGGCGGTCTGGGCGATCGGGCTGCTCGTGTTTGGCCACTGGGTGTTTGGTCGTCTCGACCGTCGGCTTGCGGAGGAAGTGTGAGCACCGCGATCTCGATCGTCGACGTCTCGAAGAAGTACCGCCTGTACCACGAGCGCAATCAAGCGCTGAAGGTAGCGATCCTGCGTGGCCGACGTGCTCGCTACGAGGAGTTCTGGGCGCTTCGCGATGTGTCGTTCGACATTGAGCAGGGAAGCACGTTCGGCCTCATCGGTGAGAACGGATCGGGCAAGAGCACGTTGCTGAAGTGCATGGCCAACATCCTGCGCGCCGACAAGGGGAGCATCGTGGTGGCGGGCAAGCTGTCGGCGTTGCTCGAGCTCGGCGCCGGCTTCCATCCCGAGCTCTCCGGTCGCGAGAACGTGTTCCTCAACGGCGCGATCCTCGGCCTATCCAAGAAGCAGATCACGGAGCGATTCGACGAGATCATCGAGTTCGCGGGGTTGGAGCGGTTCGTCGACAGCCCGGTCAAGAACTACTCGTCGGGCATGTACCTGCGGCTCGGGTTCTCGGTTGCCATCAACGTGGACCCCGACGTGTTGCTGATCGACGAGATCCTCGCCGTCGGTGACGCCGAGTTCCAACAGCGTTGCGCGCAGAAGTTCGTGGACCTGAAGGAGCGTGGCAAGACCATCATCATCGTGTCCCACGCGCTCGACACCATCCGGAACTTCTGCGACGAGGCGGTGCTGCTCCACCACGGTCGAGTTCAGACGATCGGGCCAGCCGCCACCGTGGTCGACGAGTACCTCGAAGGCGTCCATATCGATCGACAGGTCGACGTCCACGGTCCTCGCTCCGGATCGGGTGAGATCCGCGTCGAGCGGGTATCGCTGCTCGACGCATCGGGGAAGTCGACGACCCGTGTGCGCACGGGCGATGCGATGACCGTGCGACTCGAGTTCGTGGCCACCGAGCCGGTCGAGCGTCCGGTGTTCGGGTTGGGCATCGCCAGGATCGACGGAGCCGAGGTGACGGGACCCAACACGCGCGACGCGGAGATCGTCCCCGACAAGATCGAAGGGCGAGGTCACGTCGACTACCGCATCGATCGTTGTCTGCTGCTCCCCGGCACGTATGACGTGTCGGTCGCGATCTTCGACTACACGATCAGCCAGCCGTTCGACGCCCGCAATCGCGCCCTTCGCTTCGATGTCGAGCACGGCACGCCGTTCCAACGCCACGGGATCATCACGCTTGATGGATCATGGGACATCGTCGAGGACGCCCCGTCGTCGTGAGTCCCACTGCCACGACGCAGTTCAAGGTCGACACTCGGCCGATCCGCGGCCGCGTGGTGTCGGTGGTGCTCGTCGCAGGCAACGACACCGATGCTGCCCTCGATGCGGCCGAGCGCCTGGGCAAGCTCGATTGGCCGAGCGACCTGCTCGAGATCGTCGTCGTCGGAACACGGTCGGTGATCGCATCACAGGCCAAGCGACGCGGCCTCGACCTCCGCATCGCCGACGCCCCGGTCGACGCCCCACTGGCGTTGGCGCGGAACCGCGGCGCTCGGGCTGCCAACGGCGAGTGGCTCGCCTTCCTCGACCGGGACGCGCACGCCGACGCGGCGTGGATTCGTGCCGCGCTGCGCGCGATGCGAACGAACGCCAACACCGCGGTCATCGCGAGCAAGGTGCTCGACCACCGCGGTCAGATTGCCTACGTCGACGCCGCACTCACCGACACGGGGGAACCGGTCGTGCCGTTCGCCGGCACCGTCGATACCGGCGCCCACGACGGCACCGCGCTCGTGCTGTTCCCGTCGCCGTGGGCCTTCGTGCTCGAGACCAAAGCGTTCCGGTGGGTCGGCGGATTCGACGAGGAGCACTGCCACGGCATCTCGCACGTCGACCTCGGGTGGCGCCTGTCGTTAGCCGGCCTGCGCGTCCGGTCTCAGAGCGACTCGCTCGTGCATCTCGGCGCCTCGACCCAAGCCCCCGAGCGGCCTTCGCCGACGGCGGGCATCGAGATGCTGTACAAGAACCTCGAGGACGATCGCCTGTCCGTTGCGCTCGATGCGGCGCCGAGGGTGGCGGCCCGCCCGTTCGAACCGTCGCCATCGCTCGTCGAAGCGCGTGCTCGCGCGCAGGTGACGCGGCGGGTGCCCGACATGGAGATCCTCCCGCTGTTCCACCTCCCGACCGTGGGAGGATCACCCCACGAGCCCGCGGCCGAGCGGGCGCGATCCAAGGAAGGAGCCGACCCGCTGTTCACCACCCGGCGCCGAATCCTCGTGGCCACGCCCGATGTGCTCCAGCCCAAGATGGCCGGACCGGCGATCCGCGCGTTCCAGATGGCGTTGGAGCTCTCCCGTGATCACGACGTGGAGCTCGTGAGCACGATCGCGTGTGACTTCTCGCATCCTGCGTTCCCCGTGTACCACGCGCCCGACGCCGAGCTGAAGGCCGCGGTGGCCAAGGCGGAGGTTGTCATCATCCAGGGCCACCTCATCGAGCACCACCCCTGGTTGCGCAAGACCGACAAGGTGCTCGTTGCCGACATCTACGACCCGTTCCACCTGGAGGTGCTGGAGCAGGCTCGCGACCTGTCACCGAACGATCGTCGCGTCACGACGCGTCTCACGTTCGAGACGCTGAACGAGCAGCTCGCGCGCGGCGACTTCTTCCTGTGCGCCAGCGAGAAGCAGCGCGATTTCTGGCTCGGGCAGCTCGCGGCCGTTGGTCGGATCAATCCCGCGACCTACGACCAGAACGAGAGCCTCGACACGTTGATCGCGATCGCGCCCTTCGGCATCAACGAGGACAAGCCGGCGCACACGCGGCCGGTGATGCGTGAAGTGGTGCCCGGGATCGGCGCGAACGACAAGGTGATCCTCTGGGGTGGTGGCGTCTACAACTGGTTCGACCCGCTGACCCTGCTCCGCGCAGTCGACAAGCTCCGCCGTCGCCTTCCCGACGTGCGCCTCTTCTTCATGGGCATGGACCATCCCAACCCGCTCGTGCCGGCGATGCAGATGACCACGCGCGCTCGCGCCCTCGCCGACGAGCTCGACCTCGTCGGCACGCACGTGTTCTTCAACTCTGGGTGGGTCGACTACGACGATCGCCAGAACTACCTGCTCGAGGCCGACGTCGGCGTGAGCACGCACCTCGACCACGTGGAGACCGCGTTCTCGTTCCGGACCCGACTGCTCGACTATCTCTGGGCGTCGCTCCCGATCATCGCGAGCGACGGCGACGGGTTCGCGAACGAGATCCGCTGGCGGGGCCTGGGCCGCGTGGTGCCACCGGGCGACGTGGATGCGCTCGAAGAAGCGCTGTTCAGCCTGCTCGACGACGAAGGCGAACGAGCGGCGTGCCGGACCGCGATCGAGGCGTACGTGCCGGAGCTGCACTGGTCCAAGGTGCTCGCTCCACTGCTCGAGTTCTGTCGCGAGCCCAAGCACGCGGTCGACCTCACCGATCCCCGCCAGCGAGTGATGATCGGCGACCCGATGGTGCAAGCCATGTGGGGCCAACGAGGATGGAAGCACACAGTCCGAGTGGCGATCGCGCACGTCGGGCACGCCGAATGGAAAGATCTCATCCGAAAGGTGCGCATGCGAGTTCGAACGATGCGTCACCCCGTCTCGGCAGGACCTGGTGCACGAACCGACACCTTCTGACGCCTCCGAGCGGAAGCGCTCGATCCGGGACCTCGCGGACCGCCTCGCGCCCGATCGCGACGAATGGATCGAGCGGAACGCGTATTACTACGAGGAAGATTTCAAGTACTCGCAGTTCCTTGTGCGCCCCGGACAGCGCGTGCTCGACCTGGGGTGCAGCACCGGCCAACTGCTCGCCAGCCTGCGCCCGAGTCACGGGGTGGGGGTCGACTTCAGCGCCGTGATGATCGAGGTCGCGCGCAAGGGTCATCCCGACCTCGAGTTCCACGTCGGCGACATCGAGGATCCCGAGACGCTGAAATCGGTGGAAGGCCCCTTCGACGTGATTGTGCTCTCCGACACGGTCGGGTGGCTCGAAGACTGCCAAGGGACATTCGAGCAGCTGCAACGCCTGTGCACCCCGGAGACGCGGCTCGTGATCGCGTACTACTCGCACCTGTGGGCGCCGGTGCTCTGGCTCGCGCAGCGGTTCGGCCAGCAGATGCCCCAAGGTGAGCTGAACTGGCTCTCGCCGCGCGACCTGGCCGAGATCCTCGAGCTCGCCGACTTCGACGTGGTGCGCACCGACTGCCGCCAGATCGTGCCCAAGCGACTGGGTGGCGTCGGGCCCTTCGTGAACCGCTTCGTCGCGACGCTGCCCGGCGTGTCGTCGCTCGCGCTGCGCAGCTACGTGGTGGCACGACCGGCGCGGGCGCCCGTCTCGATCGCGCCGTCAGCGTCGGTGGTGATCCCGTGCCGCAACGAGCGAGGCAACATCGAGCCTGCTGTGCAGCGGGTTCCCCGCTTCTGCGACGACATCGAGATCGTCTTCGTGGAGGGCCACAGCAAGGACGGCACGATCGACGAGATCAAACGTGTCATCGCGGCCTACCCGGAGCTCGACATCAAGGTTGTGCAGCAGGACGGGAAGGGGAAGGCCGACGCGGTGCGCAAGGGCTTCGACACCGCCCGAGGCGACGTGCTGATGATTCTCGACGCCGACCTCACGGCACCGCCCGAGGAGCTCCCGAAGTTCTACGACGCGATCGTCGCGGGCAAGGGCGAGCTCGTCATGGGGACGCGGCTCGTGTATCCGGTCGAGAAGGGAGCCATGCGGCTCCTGAACATGATCGGCAACAGGGTCTTCTCGCTGCTCTTCACGTGGCTCCTGAACCAACGCATCACCGACACCCTGTGCGGCACGAAGGTGCTCACGCGCACGAACTACGAGCGGATCAAGGCGAACCGCGAGTACTTCGGCGACTTCGATCCGTTCGGCGACTTCGACCTCATCTTCGGTGCCGCCAAGCTCAACCTGCGCATCCTCGAGATCCCAGTGCGCTACCGCGCCCGCGCCTACGGCGAGACGCAGATCTCCCGCTGGCGCCACGGTTGGCTGCTCTTGCGGATGGTGGTCGTCGCCTACAACAAGCTCAAGGCCATCTAGTGGTTGTCCGAATGCGCCGCCACGGGCGGCGCTCGAACAACCCGGTCCCAAAGGTCAAGACCTAGGGGCTCGAAATACGGTCCTTGCGTCGGCTCAACATCGCGCCGGGGGCGCGTACCGCGAATGCTCCGAAGGCTCGGAGTCGTTGCCACACGATCGTGCCCCGTGGGCCGCGACCGTGGATGATCCGGCTGAAGATGTCGCGCCGGGCGTACGACGCGGTCACGAGCAGATGGCGGCCGATAGCGCGCCATGCCTCACTCGGGCGTGCGTGGCGTGTGAGCACGAGCAACCGGTTCCGCTCGTCGTGGTGGAGCTTGAGCTTCGAACCCTCCCCGGTCGTGGCTGCGTGCACGTGGTGCAGGACCGACCCGGGAACGTAGCGGTAGCGCCAGCCGCGCTTCTGGCCGCGCCACGAGAGCTCGAGGTCCTCGTAGTACACGAAGAGGCGCTCGTCGAAGTGCCCGACCTGGTCGAGGTACTCGCGCCGGAGCAGCACACCGGCGCCGCACCACGCGAACA
>JANOHN010000148.1:0-11343 GCA_031406505.1 Acidimicrobiia bacterium
CGGATCGGCATGAGCCCGGCCCCGGTTCGGCCAACGTTGCCCCGCGCGAGCGCGAGGTTGATGATTGCCTCGACGTTGTCGATGCCGTGCTCGTGCTGCGTCACGCCCATCGACCACACGATGACTGCGGAGCCGGCCGAGGCGTAACGCCGGGCGAAGCGCTCCATGTGGTCGCGGGTGATGCCCGAACGCTGTTCGAGATCCTCGAAGGCCTGATCTTCGAGCGCGGCGACGAGGTCCTCAAAACCCGTCGTGTGCTCCCGGATGAAGTCGTGGTCCACAGCTCCTTCGGCGATGAGCACCTTGAGCACACCATTGATGAAGGCCACGTCGCCGCCGGTGTGCACGGGAACGAAATCGTCGGCCATGCGGGTGCCGAACATCGCGCTCTCGATGTTGCTCGGGACCCAGTAGCGCTCCAAGCCGGGTTCGCGCAACGGGTTCACGACCACGACCTGCGCGCCTCGCTTGCGCGCCAGGTACAGGTACTTCATGAACACCGGCTGCGCGTTCGCGACGTTGGCGCCGAACAGCACGATCAAGCTGCTGTTGATCACGTCGGTGTACGAACAGGTGGTGGCGGCCACACCCATCGTCCGCCGCAACGCCACGGTAGACGGCGCGTGGCAGACGCGGGCCGCATTGTCGACGTTGTTGGTACCGAGGAACCGCATCGCCTTCTGAGCGACGTAGTACGTCTCGTTGGTGAGGCCCCGCGCGGTCAGGTAGAGCGCGAGGCGATCAGGACTGGTGTCACGCAAGCGACCGGCCAGGAGGTCGAGCGCTTCGTCCCACGAGATGCGGGAGAATCCCGGCTCGCCGCGCTTGCGCAGCATCGGATGACCGAGTCGTCCGAGGTCGCGGAGCTCGGCGCCTGTTTGCGTGCGCAGGAACGCGACATCGCCGAGCACCGCTGTATCGAGTGCGCGCATCGTGTTGAGCCGCAGCAGCCGCAAGCGCGTGGCGCACAGATGCACACCGGACAGGGTCCAGTCGTGGAACCCGGCAACTCCCAGCGCACATCCGTCGCAGACCCCGCGGCGCAGGATTCGCCACGCGTAGCGAAGCCGGCCACGGTTCTCCCAGATAGTCCGGAAGATCTCCGTGTACGCGTTCGGCCGGGTCTCGCCGATGCCGTACGGCTTGAACCCCACCCACAGCGCGCGGCGCGGTCGGCGCGGGCTCTTGATGCGCGCCGATCCCGGCCAGGCCATCAGGCTCGATCTCGGTCGCCCGGGCCGTGCATCAAGCGGCGATCGCGACGCGCTCGTCGCCGCAATACACATTGAAGTGGTCGCCGCGCAGGAAGCCCACCAGGGTGAGATTGAGGCGACGGGCAGCCTCGACCGCGAGGCTCGTCGGCGCCGAGACTGCGGCCACGATCGGTATGCCCGCGACCGCGGCCTTCTGCACGATCTCGAAGCTGACCCGGCCCGAGACCATCAGCACCTGGTCGGAGAGCGGCAGCGCGCCTTCGAGCGCCGCGGCGCCTACGACCTTGTCGAGCGCGTTGTGCCGCCCCACGTCCTCTCGAAGCCAGGTGAGGGAGCCGTCCGTCGCGAAGGATCCAGCTGCATGCAATCCGCCGGTCGCTTCGAACACGGACTGCTGCGCGCGCAGCTTGCCGGGCAACGCGACGAGCACCGAGCCGTCGACGACCGGACCCCGGGCAACAGGAGCGCATCGCACCTCGATCTCGTCGAGGGTCGCCTTGCCGCATACGCCACAGCTCGCGCTCACGGCGAATGCCCGCCGAGCTCGTTGCGCGTCGGGCGCGCGACGCGTCTTCACCGTGACGATGTTGTACTGCTGCTCGCCTGCGCCTTCGAGGCAGTACGCGACCGACGCGACATCGCTCGGATCGGCCAGCACGCCTTCGGTCAGCAGGAACCCCACCGCGAGCTCGAAGTCGTTGCCTGGCGTCCGCATGGTCACGGCCACAGGCTCCGCGGCACCACGCGGACCCTGCACGCGGATCTCCATCGGCTCCTCGGTCGCGAGCCGATCCGGCCGCGCCCGGACGCTGGTGCCCTCGACCGCTCGAACCTGCACGGCAGTGATCTGACGCCGCGCGTGCTCGACCACGCTCGGAGGCTACCCCGGGGATTTCGCGTCAGTCCCGAAGCCATCCATGCCCTCGGACGGCTTGCTGACGCCGAGGCGTTCGAGATCTTCGGGCGTGTCGACGTCGGCAAACGAATGCGCGTCGCACACCCCCTCCCACGCGTCTTCGTCGAGGTAGGTGACGGGTATCGCGGCAAGCAGGGCGCGCATCGACTGCTCACCCTCCGCGACCAGCTGTTCGGCAACGTGGAGCGCCTCGGCTGCGTACCGCGCGCACAGGGACTGCGCCTTCCCGGCCACCCGCGGCACCACCGTTCCCATCGCAGGATGATCGGCGAGCCACGTGAGCACGGACGGCTCGATGAGCGGCAGATCCACGGCGAGCACCAGCACTGGGCCGGCGTGCCCCCGCGCTCGTAGCTCGAGTGCGCCGGCGACGACCGCGGCAAGTGGACCGGATCCCCCTGGATCCTCGCGGACGGCGGGGAGGCGGGTTGCGCCTGGCCCGACCTCGAGCACGGGGTCGCACACTTCGGCGACCACTCGCGCGCTCCGGTCAGCCAGCGACTCGTCACCTCGCAGCAGCATCGACTTCGCGATCCCGAGGCGGCGGCTCTCGCCACCGGTCAGGACAAGACCCGCGACTCGCATCCCGGAGACGGTACCGTCGTGTTCAGTGGAACAAGCGATGATGCGACGGCGCTTCGCGCAGGGCCGTGTCGCGAGGTTGGCCACAGTCGACCCCTCCGGAAATCCGCACCTCGTGCCGGTGTGCTTCGCGCTCGAGGGCGACCGCATCGTCACGGCCGTTGACCACAAGCCGAAGAGCACGAATGTGCTGCGTCGGATCACCAACGTGCGCGCCAATCCGGCCGTCAGCCTGCTCGTCGATCAGTACGACGAGGATTGGGAGCAGCTGTGGTGGATCCGTGTGGATGGGCAAGCGTGGATCGTGCCCGGCGATCACGCCGACTTCCAGCAAGTGGTCGCGCCACTCCACGAGAAGTACCGCGGGCAGTACGGACTGCAAGGACTCCCCGGCCCGGCGATCGTGATCGACGTGGACCGCTGGGTCGGCTGGTCCGCCCGCTAGCTCGGCGCCTCCGAGCGCAGCCGGTACTCGACCACCACCCAGCGTCCGGCCCGTCGGGCGAGGTGGATCTCGTTGTGCGCGCTGTCGCCGTCGTGGAGGTCGACCCGGGTCCGGACGAGCGCAGCGGTAGCGCGGACGTTGGCGTCTTCGACCGCGATGTTTCGGGTGAGATGGCCCAGCCCGCCGCGACCGGCGTACGCGGCGGTCTTGGCCGCCACGAACTCCTTGCGCCCGAGCCCATCTCGCAGCTCGTCGCCCGAGAGCTCCCACAACGACGCGAAGTCGAAGTGGTCCCACGCGAGCTCGTACCCGAATGCCACGTCGGCTGGTACCGGACCGTGGTCGCGGGCCACCGCAACCACCAGCGCGAGGAGCAGCCCCGCGATGACAACCCCGACGACCGCGGTGACCACCGCTCAGCCGTCCCCGGCGTCGACGGCCGCTTCGATCTTCGTCGCGAGCTTGAGATCACGATCGGTCAGGCCGCCCGAGTCGTGGCTCGTCAACGCGACACGCAACTTGTTGTAGCGAATGTCGAGATCGGGGTGATGATCCGCCGCCTCGGCGAGGTCGGCGATACGCCCGACGAATGCGACAACGGCAGGGAACGACTCGAGCTCGTAGTCGCGCACGATCTCGTCGCCGTCGCGTCGCCAGCCTTGGAGGCCGGTCAGGCCGTCGCGCACCTCGTCGTCTGACAGTGTGGCCATGGCGCCATTCTCGACCGTGGAGGCCCGCGGATTCCAACGCAAGGACCAGCTTCCTCCTCTCGTAGAGTGAGCCTGTGAACTGCCCGGCATGCGGGACGAGCGTGGCCGCCGAGGCTCGCTTCTGCGCCTCATGTGGACAGGTGCTGGTGACCCGGCCCGACGAGCGGCGCCAGGCCACGGTGCTCTTCGCCGACCTGGTCGGCTTCACCACCTTCTCCGAATCGGCCGATCCCGAGCACGTGAAGCAGATCGTCGACACCTGCTTCGAGTCGTTGGGCCGCGAAGTGCGGGCCTATGGAGGACAGGTCGACAAGATCGTGGGCGACGCGCTCGTCGCGCTGTTCGGTGCACCGGTGGCCCACGAGGACGATGCCGAACGAGCGGTGCGGTGTGCGCTTCAGATGCAACAGACGCTCGCCGAGCAACGCGAGCGCTACGAGCTCCAGATCGAGATGCGCATCGGCGTGAACACCGGCGAGGTGCTCGTGGGCGCGATGCGCGCCGGCGGGGACTACACGGCGATGGGTGACGTGGTGAACATCGCCAGCCGGCTCCAGGAAGCCGCCGAACCGGGACGCGTCGTCGTCGGGCCGACCACATACGCCGCAACCGAACACGCCGTGCGCTACGAGTCGCTGGGCGCGCTGACCGTGAAGGGCCGGGAAGAGCCGGTGGACGCGTGGATCGCGCTCGAACCGGTGGCGCGGCCGGGTGACCGCCGCCGACGCGCCCGCACTCGACTCGTGGGCCGTGATGCCGAAGTTTCCTTGCTCCAAGGCGTCGTCGACGCGGCGCTCGCGCGTGAGCGCGCCCACCTCGTGCTCCTCACCGGAGATGCCGGGGTCGGAAAGAGTCGCCTGGCCGGCGAGGTCTCGGAGCACGCCACATCCGAGCGCGGCGCTCGCGTGCTCATGGGTCAATGCGTGCCTTACGGCGAAGACGTGTGGTGGCCCATCGCCGAAGCCATCCGCGACGTGTGCAACGTGCCGGTCGACGCGATGCACGACGCCGCGCGCGACCTCGTGTGTCAGAAGGTGGCCGAGGCGACCGGCCGCGCTGAAGACGATGCCGAGGTCTCCCGTGTGGCGCGCGGGCTCCTCTACCTCCTCGGGTTCCAAGCCGAGCTCAACGATGTCGACCCCACGCGCGCGCGCGACGACGCGCTGCGATCAGCGCGTGCCCTCTTCGGTCATATCGCTCAGAAGCAACCCCTCGTACTCGTGCTCTCGGACCTCCACTGGGCGGACGAGCTCGTGCTCGATCTCGTCGAGCGGTTGCTCGAGTGGTTGCGAACTCAAGCTTTCGTCCTCGTCGCCACGGCGCGACCCGAGTTGCGCGATCGCTGGCAGCCGTCGCCCGGTCGTCACGACCTGACGGTGCTGAACCTCGATCCACTCGGCGCCGACGGAGTCGCGTCCCTCGTGAGCGAACTGCTGGGATCCGACGCCACACCTGACGTCATCACGTTGTTGCACGAGCGCAGTGGCGGCAACCCGTTCTTCGTGGAGGAGCTCGCGGCGCTGATCCGCGAGGCCGGACCCGAGGCGGCACTGCGGTCCGGTCGACTGCCGGCCACGCTCCAAGGGCTCGTCGCGGCGCGCCTCGACGCCCTCGACGTGCCCGAGCGCAACGTGCTCGAAGATTGCGCGATCGTCGGCACGACCGGGTCGGTCGAGGCGGTCCGCGCGCTCACCGAAGCGCGGGGCGACCCGGTCGACACCCGCGTCGCACTCGACCGACTCGCCAATCGCGAGCTCATCGAGCTCGGCGGCGGCGAGTTCACATTCCCGTCCGACCTTGTGCGCCAAGTGGCCTATGCAACCCTCACGAAAGGTGAGCGCGCTCGACGGCACGCCCTGCTCGCCGAGCTCCTGGCTGATCGGCTCGAGCGCGACGACTCCCCTGCCGCGCTGGAACGGGTGGCCCACCACTACGGATCCGCGGCCGAGCTGCTCGCCGAGCTCGGTCAGGTGACCGGGATCCCGGCCGATCTCACCGACCGCGCGCTCCAGGTGCTCGAGAAGGCCGGCGACCGCGCACGCGGCGCGGAGACCTGGCGCTCAGCGTCGCGCCTCTACGAGCAGGCCCTCACCTTGCGTGCCGCCGACATCCCCGAAGCCACCCGGTGGCGATTGCTCCTTGGGCACGGTCGGGCACTCGCGGAGCAGCGCCACCTTCCGGGTGCACGCGAAGACGTCGATGAGGTGCTCGAGACGGCAGCGAGCGATGCCCACACGACGGCACGCGCCCTCACGCTGCTCGCCGACATCGAGCAGATGGAGGGCAACCACGATCAGTCGCTCACGACGTTCGACCGGGCGATCGCGTTGTGGCGTGAGCTCGGCGACGAGCACGGCATGGGCGAAGCGCTGCGCGGACGCGGCATCACCGCGATGTTCCGAGGTGATCTCGATGGCGCCGACGTGCAGATCAGCGAAGCACTCGAGGCGTTCCGCCGCATTGGCGACCGTCGGGGCGAGGCATGGGCGCTCCAAAACCTCGCCACGATCAGCTTCTTCCGCGGCGACACGAGCCGCGCCGAGCAGCGGCTCGCGGCCGCAGGCGAGATGTTCCGCGACCTCGGGGACTGGGGTGGGCTCAACTGGTCGTTCGCGATCCTCGGCTGGGTGCGGTACATGCAGGGCCGACTCGAGGATGCCGAGCAGATCGCGCGAGAGCAGCTCCCCGAAAGCGAGTCGTCGGGTAACCGCTGGGTGTCGGGCATCCTCAGCGTGCTCCTCGGCAACGTCACGCTGTGGTCGGGCCACCCGATCGCTGCGCTGGAGCACGCCCGCGACTCGGTCGCGCGCTTCTCCGACATCGGCGACTCGTGGGGGGAGACGCAGGGTCTCGTCGTGCTCATTCGCTCGCTCGCGGCGTCGGGGCGGATCGACGAGGCGCTCGCCGAGCTTGACGACGACGTCGACAGCCGCATCACACCAACCTTCATCACCGCCAGCGGCATCCGCGCCCTGGTGCGCGCGCAGGTCCTCGCGCACATCGGCGACCGAGAGGCACTCCCAGCGGCGCTGCACATGGGCTCGCGCGTCGAAGGGCAGATGAACATCGAGCTCCGGATGATGCTCGGCCTCACGTCGATCCAGGCCGGACGGGTCGAAGAGGGCATCGCCGAGCTCGAGAGCGCCCGCGGCGCGGTCCCCGACCCTGAAGCGGGCCCGGGCGCCGCAATTCGCACTGCCCTCGCACTCGCGTACGCCGCTGCGGGACGCACCGACGACGCACGCGCGCTCGCCGACGCGGGCCACGACAACGGCACGTACCTGGACCGCCAGGGTTGCGACCTTGCCGGCGCCTTCGCCCGCCTCCAGGCCGGTGACGGCGACGGTGCGGTGGTTGCGATGGAGCAGGCACTAGCGCACGTGGACGCGACCGAAGCGCGCCTCGATCAGGCGATCGTGCGAGTGGCCCGGGCCCGATTGCTCATCGCCCTGGGACGGCCCGACGCAGGCGTTGCCGAAGCCGACAGCGCCGCGGCCCTCGCCGCGCTCGGCCACGACCTGTGGGGTTGGGACCGGCTCTTCTCGCTCGCGGCCGGGCCGCGCGCGTAGTCGTCCGGGTCAAGCGCGCAACGCATCCATGACGCGGGCGGCGGCGAGGCCGTCGGCGAACGTAGGAGCGTTGAGCGGGGCGACGCATTCCTCGAGGGCATCGCGGACCATGAGGGCGAAGCGCTTCATGGGCACGAGGTGCGGATCGTCGTCGGTCTCGGGGCGCGCGTGCTCGTCGCGAGTGCCATCGGCTCGGCGGATCTCGATGCGCGCATCAGCAACGCACTCGAGCACCCCCTCGTTGCCCGTGACCACGACGCGCGGCGCAACCGACTTCGTGGCCGCAAACGTTGTATCGATCGAGACCGTGATGCCGCCGTCGAGCTCGAGCCACGCGGTGAAGCCGTCCTCGGCATCGCAGGTGTGCGACTGACCGTCGCGGTCGGGGCGCTCGGCGATCGTGGTACGGCAGTTGGCACGCGCCGTGATCACCTCCGCGTCGAACACGAAGCGGAGCGCATCGATGGCATGCGAGCCCCACGCGCCGATCCAGCCACCTCCCTGCGCGCGCTCGAACAACCAGCCGTGCGGGCGCATCGGCACGCGCGAGCCGGCGCTGATGTGCGTCCACGACACGTGCTCGGGCGTGCCGATGACACCGTCGGTGATCAGCGATCGCAGCAGCTCGCGCATCGGGTCGTAGCGGAACTCGAAGTTCAGCAAGTGGAGGCAGTCTGCGGCTTCGGCCGCGGCGAGCAGTGTCTCGGACTGGCTCGCGTCGATGCCGAACGGCTTGTCGCAGATCACCGCGTGGCTGTTGGCCAAGGCGCGCCGGACGTGCGACGCGTGCAGGAACGGCGGCGAGTGCACCGACACGAGGTCCAGGTCGGCGCGATCGCAGAGGTTCGCGACGCCGGCATCGTCACGCGACGAGACCACCTCGACGACTTCGCACCCGGGGGTGGCATCGAACACCGGCGCGACGACGCGCGCCCCGAATCCGGTGCCGATCACCCCGATGCGCGCGACCACTTCCCTACTCCCCGACCGAAGCCTCGGGGTCAGGATCGACGCCGCCGACGCCGAGATGCAGACGCTTGAGGAACCAGTGCCCGAGCGGACCGATGCCGAAGGCGAACAGGACGGTGCCCACACCCACGTTGCCGCCGAGGGCCCACCCCGCGCCGAGGGCGGTGAGCTCGAGCACCGTTCGCACGATCCACAGCGGGTAGCCCCGCGCCGAGATGCCCGTCATCAATCCGTCGCGCGGGCCAGGGCCGAGGCCGGAGCCGATGTAGAGCCCGATGCCGACGCCGCAGATGAGGATGCCCACCAAGAGCATCGGCCATCGCCACTCGAGCTCGTCGGGGTGCGGGAGCGCATCGCGGCACAGGTCGACGATGAAGCCGATCGACAGCACATTGATGAGGGTGCCGATGCCCGGTCGCTGCCGAAGCGGGATCCACAAGAGGAGGATGAGGAGCCCGAGCGCAACCACCACGGTGCCGAACGAAAGCCCGGTCTGGTCGGCAAGACCCTGATGCAGCACGTCCCACGGGCTCACCCCGAGGCGAGCATCGAGGGTGAGCGCGATGCCGATGGACAACAAGACGATTCCGGCTGCGAGCCGAGGCAGGCGGCGGCGCAGCTCCGCCAACGACGGAAATGTGACGACTTCGAGCTCGGGCGCCGAGCTCATGTGCCTTCGATCGCGACGGTCAACTCGACCTCGACTGACGCGCCGCGTGGAAGCGCGGCAACACCGATCGCCGAACGGCTGTGACGACCGGCCGCGCCGAAGATCTGCTCGAGGACTCGGCTGGCTCCGTCGGCAACGACGGGCTGCTCGACGAAATCGTCGGTGCACGCGATGAAGACGGTCATCGTCAGCACGCGCTTGATGGCATCGAGCGACCCGAGCGTGCTGCGCAGGAGCGACACCGCGTTGAGCGCGCACAGCGCCGCGCTCTCAGCGCCCGCGGCCGGCGTGACGTCGCGACCGAGGAGACCAGTTCGCACATTCCCACCTACGTCGCGAGGCAAGCAGCCCGAGGTCCGAGCGGTGCCCCCGTGCACGACGACGGCATCGAGCGGGTCATGGGGCGGGAACGGCCCCGGAAGCGTGAGTCCCAGTTCCGCGATGCGGGCGTCGTGCACGACCCGACCCTACGCGGCCGGATCGAGGGCACGGCTCAGAAATTCCTAAGCCAACTCGCCCCGTCGGAATGAGGGCGTTCACGGTATCGTGCGCCCGAACGAACCAGTAGGAGGAGCACGTCATGCGAATCGGGTTCATCGGTCTCGGCGCGATGGGTCTCCCGATGACGCGTCACCTCATCGAGGCCGGTCACGAAGTCACGGTCGCGTCGCGCAGTCGCGGGCCGATCGACGCGGCGGTGGGCTTGGGCGCGGTCGAAGGTGACGGACCGCGCGCGGTCGTCGAGGCGAGCGACGTGACGATCCTGTGCGTGCCGAACTCTCCGGAGGTGGTCGAGGTCATCGACGCGGCGCTTCCTGTCCTCGGAACCGGCAAGACGCTCGTCGACACGTCCACCATCGATCCCGATGTCGAGCGCGCGCAGCACGAGCGCGTGACGGCTACTGGCGCGCGCTACTTGGAAGCACCCCTGTCGGGAGGAACAGTCGGCGCCGAGAAGGGCACCCTCACGCTGATGGTCGGTGGCGATGTCGAAGTGCTCGACGCGACGCGTCCAGCCCTCGAACCGTTCGCCGGGTTGATCGTGCATGTGGGCGGCCCCGGGATGGGCCAGGTCGTCAAGCTGTGCAACAACCTCATCTATGCCGCCCAGATGCTGGCGACTGCGGAGGCCACGGTGATGGCCACCAAGGCCGGGGTGGACCCGGCGCACCTCTTCGAGGTGCTGACCCACTCCAGCGGCGACTGCATGGCGGTGCGAACACGGCTGCCGGCCGAAGGATTGATCCCCGACAGTCCGGCGTCGAACGGTTGGGTCCCAGGCTTCATGACCGACCTGATGGCCAAGGACCTCGATCTGGCCATCGGCTACGCGGCCAAGGAGCGCACGCCGCTCTTCACGTCGGGTGTGGTGCGCCAAGTCCTGAGCGCAACCAGCGCCGCCGGCTACGGACGCGAAGACTTCTCCGCACTCGCGAAGGTCGTGCGCCAGCTCGCCGGCATGTGACGCGGCGCAAACGCGAAGCCGCCGACGCGATCGCGTCGGCGGTGATCAACTTGCATTGCGTTGCTCCGGGGGTGGGACTCGAACCCACAAGCATCTTGATTAACAGTCAAGCGTTCTGCCAATTGAACTACCCCGGAATTGCCTCTAACGATAGCAAAGCATGGACGAGGCCCATGATCTCCCTATGCAGGCGCGTCGACGAATAGTCGACGTACACACAGCCCATTTCATGCTTGTTGCGACGAATGCTTGGATCGGGAATCGCTCGGTAGGCCTTCCCGAACTGAGCTCTCGGTATTCCGGTGACCTCAGACCAAAAGTCCTCGGCGGCGTCGAGATTCAAGCCTTGGTGGAGATAGACACGCACGCGAAGTCGCGACTCATCGATCTCGAAGAACTCTCGAAACCACGCGCAGAAGAACGCGACCATACGAGCATCTGTGTTCGCGAATCGGATCTTGCCATCAGTCTTCGCACCCTCTCCGGCGTAGAGCGCGGCCCCAGCAGCGAGGAATGCTTCCTCGGTCAACGTCCCGATGCGTTCGGCACCCACCCTGCGCGTCTCAGCGATCTCACGTAGGCGCGCGTCCTTCCACGGATGCCATCGAGCTTGCGCTCCGTATCGGCGCTTGGACGGCGTGAAGGTGACGTCTCTCACCCAGAGGGAGACGGACGACTTCGAGACGCCGAGCTGGGTGGCGATCTGGATGATCGTGAGGTTCTGGGCCCGGAGGCGACGGGCTTCTTCTTGTTCCCTGACCTTGCCTCGATATCCCATGGGGCGAACGTACGGACTGGGTGTG
>JANOHN010000221.1:0-8003 GCA_031406505.1 Acidimicrobiia bacterium
TCGAAGAGCTGTTGCGCGAGCTCGACACGCTCGAGGACTGCGCCAAGAACCCGTCCAATCCACTCCAGAAGAAGGCCAACAAAGAGAACCCTGAGGACCTCCAGCAGCTGCTGAACGAGATCGCGGCGACCCGGGCCGAGCTCCAGGGCAACACCGCGGCCGGCGTCATTGGCACGATCAACAGCGCCGCGTCGGGGCTGATCCAAGGTGCGCCCGGATGGATGGGACACGTGATCGGCTCCGGCACAGCATGGGCATTGGACAACTTCAAGCAGGTCGCACAGGACCGCATGAACGAGCTCCGGAAGAAGACGAAGTGCAAGAACGACCTCAAGGTTGACGGCGTGATCCAAGGCCTCTGGACGTTCACGGGGATCAAGTGCGGTGGCCCGGTCGGCAAGTGGGAGCTCGACGGTGTGATGACCGGTGCGCCGGGAGGGACGGGAACGCAGCACCTCACCTTCACGCTTGCTGGGGCCAGCCTCGCCGGAGGGTGGTCGAGCACGGGAAGCGTGACGGCAGCCGGCGGCTCTGTCCCGATCAACACGTCGGGGAACGCGAAGTTCAACGAGAGCGTCGAGAACGGCGGGGGCACGCTCTCCCTGTCGGGAGAAAAGCTGCCGGTTACGGCCGGAAAGTTCTGTTCGGAGGTCTCCGGCTAGCGCACGACGCGCGGCGAATCAGACGTCGGGGGTGGGATGTTCCCCCGCGTGCTGGATGCCGCGCACGATCGCCCGGCCGGTGTCACCGGCTCGGGTGACCAGCGCGCGCATCGCCTCGACGTCGTCGTCGGGCACGAGGTCGCATACGACCGCGGTCATCCGCGTCTCACGCAACGCCGTGTAGGCCTTCCCGCAGACGCCGGCATCGGTCGGCAGGATCGGCGCGAGCTCGGTGTGGATCGCGGTCGCCACCGCGATGCCCTCCTCTGACCGGAAGTCACCGGTGGCGAAGTACGCGCAGCGGCAGGCCGCGTCGCCGGTGCGAATCGCGACGAACAAGTGGGCATCGAACCGGTTCGCCTTGTCGGCAAGGAGAGCATCGTCTTCCCCGGACGCGTCGAGCACGGCCGCCGCGCCGGCGTCAGCCAGTCGCTTGGCGACTTCCTCGCCGAGCACCGCGAGTCCGGGCGCCACGGCCACGTATACGCGGCGGCCGGCGATCCCTCGCGGACCGGCGAGGAGCCGCTCCCGCTCGCGGATCGAGGCCGCCGAGCTGTCAGCGAAGGATCCGACCCGGCGGAGCGACGCGACGGTGGCAGGGCCGCAGATCCCATCGGGGCGGAGGCCCGAAGCGCGTTGGAACTCGGCGAGCGCATCGGCGGACTCCTGCCCGAGCAATCCGTCTTCGCGGCCGGCGTCGAACCCGAGCGCGTTCAGGCGATGTTGCAGCGCCGCGACGTCGTCGCCGCGGAGCAGCGGCTGGTGCAGGTAGAGGAGGCGGTCGCCCAGCGTGAACCCGCTCTCGACGAGCACCGCCCAGGTCTCCTGTCCCACCGCGCCATCGACCCGGAGACCGCGAGCGGCCTGAAAGACGCGGACCGCGAGCTCGGTGCCGTCGGCGAACCCGCCGGGATCGTCGGGAGCGATGTTGTGGCCGAGCGCGCCGAGCCGCGCTTGGAGGTCGCGCACTGCCTCGCCGGTACTCCCATGCCGGAGCTCAGCGGGCACGGGTTTCTGTCCAGATTCCGCTCACGGCCCTACGGGCCGGGCCGCTCGGCCCCGCCTCGCTGCGGCGCAGGGTACCTGCGCCACAGACGCTCGGCTCACCCCACGTACTCGGCGAGCTCCTGGAGCAGCTGACCCTTGCCCTTGGCACCGACGAGACGCTTCACCGGCTCGCCGTCCTTGAACACGAGCAGCGTCGGGATGCTCATCACGTTGTACTTCATCGCCGTGCTGGGGTTGTCGTCCACGTTGAGCTTGGCAATCTCCAGCTTGTCGCCCTGCTCGGTGGCGAGCTCCTCGAGCACCGGGGCGATCATCTTGCAGGGTCCGCACCATTCGGCCCAGAAGTCGACGAGCACGGGCTTCTCCGAGCCGCCGACCGTCTCGTCGAACGTGGCGTCGGAGAGGGTAAGGATGTTGGCTCCCACGGGGGTTCCTTCCTTGTGAGCAGGGCCGTGCAGTGTACCGATGGATGGAACACCGCCTGAGTACGGCTTGTTCCGGGGAGCTAACCCCCGCCGTGCTCGCGGGCGGCGAGCCAGCGCTCGGCTTCCATCGCGGCCATGCACCCGCTGCCAGCCGCGGTGATGGCCTGGCGAAAGGTGTGGTCCTGGACATCGCCAGCGGCAAACACCCCATCAACCGAGGTCGCCGTGGAGTCGGGCGCGGTGATCGCATAGCCCGCGTCGTCGAGGTCGAGCTGACCCTTGACCACATCGGTGTTGGGGGTGTGGCCGATCGCAACGAACACGCCGTCGACCTCCAGCACCGATTCGTCGCCCGTGACCGTGTCGACCAAGCGCACGCCTTCCACGCGCTGGTCGCCGAGCACCTCCTCGACGCCGGAGTTCCAGCGGAAGTCGATCTTGTCGTTCGCGAAGGCGCGCTCCTGCATGATCTTCGACGCCCGAAGCTCGTCGCGGCGGTGGATCAGCGTGACCTTCGTGGCGAACTTCGTGAGGAACAGCGCCTCCTCGATGGCGGAGTCGCCGCCACCGACCACCGCGATCGGCTTGCCTCGGAAGAAGAACCCGTCGCACGTGGCGCACGTGGAGACGCCGTGAGCGAGCAGACGCTGCTCCGACTCGAGTCCGAGCATCCGAGCGCTCGCGCCAGTAGAGAGGATGAGCGCGTCACCGCGGTACTCCGTGGAGCCCACCCAAGCGCCGAACGGCGGCGCCGAGAGGTCGACGCGATCGGCGTCGGCGGTCACGAGCTCGGCGCCGAACCTCTTCGCTTGCTCGCGGAGCTTGCCCATGAGGTCGGGGCCCATGATCCCGTCGGGGAAGCCGGGGTAGTTCTCCACATCGGTAGTGAGCATGAGTTGCCCGCCGGCCTCGATGCCCTCGATCACGACTGGTTCGAGCAGCGCGCGCGCCGCATAGACGGCCGCAGTGAGCCCCGCGGGCCCGGAGCCCACGATGACCACTTTGCGGTCTTCGCTCATTCGTCGTCCTGGTCGTCGTCCTTGGGCGGCCGTTCCCGCCGCGACCAGCAGAACACCCCACCGAGCACGAGGATTCCGCCGCAGATGCCGTACGCCGCCCACACCTCACCGGTGAGGATCACCAGGCCGCGGAACGCGCCGATGACCAACAGCGTGAGCGCGGTGCCGATGAAGAAGGTGGCGAGCAGCCCGTAGACGACCACCTTGGTGGCCCGCTGCGCGGGAACGACCGTCTTGTCGCGGACAGCACCAACAACGCGCTCGATCGTTTCCGCGGCCTGTTTCGGCCAGTCGTCGGCCATACGGCGGCGAGCGTACTTGCCGGGCGGGTTCGACCCCCGAGCGATGGACTCCGGTCAGGCCGGGCACGGCTGCGCGAGTGGCACGAACCCACTCGCGGTGGGGCTGAGCGCCGCGGCGGCGCCATCAGTGTCGGCCCGGCGCTCGTACACGTGGATGCCTCGGACCTCGCCGAGGAAGCAGTAGTCGCGTTGCACGCGTTCGCGGAGGCTTGGGTAGCGACCCATGGGCGCGAGCCCAGCGTGCTTGAGGTTGGTGGGGGCGGTGTCGAGGATCAGGCGCGGCGGGTGGGCGTCGAAGTCGTGGCGGAAGTCGGCCCAGTTCTCCGCGTTTGCCCGTTCCGGGAACGCGCGGGCGTCGGACCGGTTGGGCTGGATCCCAGCGAGGAAGGACGCCGTGGTCACGAACCGGGTGGCCGGCGTGCGATCCGACGCCCAGTACACCTCAGGGGCCAACCCCCAGATGAACAGTCGATCCGACGGATCGGAGTTGGCACGCACCGCATGAGAGATCTGCGCCGTCGCCTGTGGTCGGATGATGTCAGCCGGCTCGGCGAGGAAGCCGGCGATCGCGCACCCGACCGCGATCGTGCCGGTCGTTGCGAGCACGAGCGTGCGGACGCGATCGGTGCGCCGCGCCACCGCGCCGGCGACCAGCAGGCTCGACACCGGCGCGAGCTGCAGAAAGTAGTGCCCGTAGAACCGCCACCCGACGGAGAGGCTGATCACGCCGGAGAGGAACCAGAGCCACAAGTCGGTGTCGCGGTCGGACCCGGCCTGACCGCGCCGGCGGTCGCGCCACGCCACGAGGAGCATGACGACGACGGGGGCACCGAGGCCGGCCCAGATGCCCCATTGCTCGAAGAACGTCTGGACGGCCTGCCCGAGCGGGGGCGGTGCCGCGAAGCCGCCGTTCCCGAGCACGTTCCAGCGGAGGTACTCGCCGAACCCGATCCACGCCGCGATCAGCACGATCGGTGCCGCGAAACCCGCGGCGATCGAGGCCAAGGGACGCCGCGCCCGCGTGCGGAGCGCGAGATACACGACCGGGAGGAGGATCGTGCCGCCCGTCTGCTTGACCAGTACGGCGAAGGCCGCCGCCGCGCCCGACGCCGTCCATCGGGCGCGGCGGGCGAGCACCACCGCTGCCACCGTGGCCGGGAGCATGAACATCTCGAAGTTGGCTGCTTGGCCGTCGCCCGGGAGGAACGCCGTGGTGACGAACGCGCAGAGCAGTCCGGCGAGCCATCCCGCGCGATTCCCCCAACGGCTCCGGGCTTCGATGAACGTGAGGAGGGCAGTGAGCGCGAGGCCGAGCATGGCGAGCAGGCGTGGCCCTACGAGCGTGTCGTCGCCCGTCACGACGAATGCGCCCGCGTAGACGAACGGCACCACTGGCGGCTTGCGGTCCGCGGTGTCGCCGTAGAGCGACCCGCCGTCCCGGAGGACGCGCGCCTGGGTCCCGAGGAACGCTTCGTCGGGGTTGAACAGGTCGACGGCGAAGGCCGACGCATGCAGCACGATCGTGAGGAGGAGCAGGACGCCGAAGGCGCGGGCGGTTTCGAGCTTCATGGACCGGCCCACGCGCTGCATGCTGGCACAGGCGGGTGCGGGCTCCGCCTCAGACCGGCGTTTGTCTCACCCCGGCAACACGACGCGGCCGAGCACCGTGCAGTCGGTCTGGCGCACGATGACCGCAAAGGCCTGGCCATCGGGCGCGGTACCGACGAAGACCGTCACCGGGAGGTCGCGAAACACGCCGAGCCCGATCGCGGACGGTGACACGAGACCGAGCGTCTCGGTCGGGGTCGTGGCGCACGGGTAGCCGGCCACTGCAGCCTGATCGCCCGGGCCGGCCGACAGACCGTAGGAATTGTTGATCGCGACCTCGAGGTCGGCGGGCTTCGTCACGTCGCCGAGGTCGCCGAGCGCCGTGATCGGACCAGTGCCGGGGATTGCCGCCTTCGGCGCGACCTCGAGTGCCTCGCTGTCGGCGGCCGCACGGCCGCCGGGCGCGCCCTGCGCCGTCGTGGTGGTGCGCGGCTCGTTGCCTTGCACGAGCACCACACCAACGAGCAGTCCCACCGCTACAGCCGCCGCGACCGAGAGGGCCGCGGCCGCTCGGGAGGCACGCGGCATCGGCTGATCGAGCGCACCCCGCACCAAGCGGCGGCGGGTCACGTCGTCGAGCGGCGGCACGGCGAGAAGCGCGGCGAGACTCTCGTCACGTGCGTCTGGTTCGGTGGGCTCGCGCGGCTCGCTCATGATCCTCTCTTAGGACGCTCGATCGGACCCTCGGAGTTCCCGAGGATCTCGGTGAGCGCGGCTCGTCCCCGGGCGATGCGTGAGCGCACCGTGCCGGACGGCACGTCGAGGACCTCGGCGATCTCCGCGTAGTCGAGGTCGCAGAGGTCGCGCAGCACTACCGCGACGCGGAACTCCTCGGGGATCTGGGTGAGGGCTGCGTCGACGTCGAGCCGGGCGCTCACGCGGTCCTCGACGCCAGACGCCGAGCTGCTCGGCTCGGGGAGCTCCTCGACTGGCATCGGACGCCGCTTCCGTCGCCGGACCTCGTCGAGGGCCGCGTTCGTGGCCACGCGGTACAGCCACGTCGTGAACGCCGAGCGGCCGTCGAAGCTCCCGATGCCGCGCGTGATCGCGACAAGTGCTTCTTGCGTTGCGTCGAGCGCGTCCTCGGGATGGCCGACGACCCGACGGCAGACCGCGTGGACCCGATCGACGTGACGTTCAAGCAGCACTTCGAGGGATCGACGATCTCCCCGGGCCGCGGCGCGCGCCAGTGCTCGATCTTCGATGACGTTCGCGGCACCGCCGACCCTCACGCCCTGCGGGGACCCACCGGGTGGACGCATCGGCTCAGCCAACGCGGATCTCGTGCACCTCGAGGCGATTGCCTTCCGACAGCTGCGGCACGCGTGTGATCCAGAGCAGGACCGCACCCGCTCGGCGGGCCGGACTGATCGTGAACGTTGCGTTGGTTCCAAGGTTCTCGCCGGTCGCGACCGGCGATCCCCAACCCGTCAGCGTGGTGGCCGGACTCTCGGCCACGTAGATCTCAGCGCTCCAATCCGTGCCGCTCGCGTCGACCTCGACCGAAGAGATGTCGGTCGCAGTGGCGAGCACCACGTAGAGGCCGACGCCCTGCTTGCCGCCGAGCTCTTGTGACGAGTAGGTCTCAGTGCGCCAGATCGTGCTGCTGTCGCCGTCGTGCGCAAAGTCCACGAGCTCGGGGTGCTCGTCATCGGCGAACGGGTCGAAGTCCTTGGCGCTCACGATCTGCGCGGCTTCGGTGCTCCCGCCACCCCCGGAGTCTTTCGTGAGCTCCTGCACCAACAGGTATCCACCGCCGGTTCCGGCGACCACGAGGAGCGCGCCAAGGATCGCCCAGGGCAAGCCGGAGCCCTGGCGCGCCGGACGTCGGGCGCGGGGGGCTTCCGCGGCCCGCGCCGGTGCCATGATCGGGGGCACCGGTGGCGCGGCCGCCACGTCGGTCACGTCGGGGTCGGGCGGGAGCTCGGCCCCCCGCATCGCTGCGTCGATCGCGCCCGCGAGCGCGTGCGCGCTCGGGAAGCGCTCGCTCGGAAAGACCTGGAGGCACCGCGCCACGATCGAAGCGACGATCGGGGGAACATCCGGGGGCAGCGGATCCGGCGCGATGCTCAAGCGCGCGAGTGCCGTCTGCATCTCCGTATCGCCGTGGAACGGCAGCGAGCCCGCGAGCATCTCGTGGAGCAACAAGCCGACCGCGTAGACGTCGGCGCGCCCATCGGCCGACTCGCCCCGCACCTGCTCCGGCGCGAGATACCGAGCCGTCCCGATGATGTTGCCGGCGCCGGTGAGGTCGCTCGAACCCGCCGACTTCGCGATGCCGAAGTCGGTCACCTTCACTGGACCCTCTGGTGGCACGAGCACGTTTGCTGGCTTGATGTCGCGGTGGACGATGCCCGCCTGATGCGCGGTTTCGAGCGCGATGGCGACGCCACGCGCGATGCGCAGCGCCTCGGGCACGGGGAGCGGACCGTGCTCGTCGAGGAGCACCCGTAGGTTCGGCCCTTCGACAAGCTCCATGACGATGTACGCGACGCCGCCGTCCTCGCCGGTGTCGTACGTGGTGACGATGCCGGGATGCGCCAAACCGGCAGCAGAGATCGCCTCGTTGCGAAACCGTGCGCGCACGTTCTCGTCGACCGCGAGCTCAGGGTGGAGCGTCTTCACCGCGACCCGCCGAGCAAGCAGCGTGTCCTCGGCGACCCACACGGTGGCCATCCCACCCCGGGCCAGCCGACTCACGAGCCGATACCGATTGTTCAGCACCCGCCCAGGCCCCGCCGATTCCGACACAAGGTCACGCTATCCGCCCCCTCGCGTGTCACGGTTTCGCGCACCGTTGCTGCGCCCGGACTCAGGGGTCGGACGGCGGACTCAGACAGGCAGTCCGGCTTCGCTCCGCTTGCCGGCCTGAACTCGCCGGCGCCCGACCCCTGATCCGGACGCGAGAACGTCCCGAAGCCAGGTGCGCAAGCGCGCGGTGGTTCCACGCGAGAGGAGGCGTGACGCGCATCCTCCGCG
>JANOHN010000230.1:0-2527 GCA_031406505.1 Acidimicrobiia bacterium
CTCGAACTCAACTTGATGCTCGAGGTCTTCGGAGATCTTCCGACCACCCGGAGCGAAGAACTTGACGCCGTTGTCCTGGTACGGGTTGTGACTCGCGGTGATCATCGCGGCGGGCGCGCCCCGCACCTTCGCGAGGTGCGCAACGCCAGGCGTGGGCAGCACACCGGCAAGCTCGACCTCGGCGCCCTCGGCGCACAGACCGGCGACAAGCGCGGCCTGCACCATCGGACCGGAACGTCGCGTGTCGCGCCCGACCACGTACGGCTGCTCAGCGCCCAGCACGCGCACGAGCGCACGGCCAAGCGCGGTCACGAGCTCCGGTGTGAGCTCGCGATTCGCCAGGCCACGGATGCCGTCGGTGCCGAACTCGAGGGTCACGGGCGTGCGAGCCCCGATGCGCGTATCAGCGCTTCGAGTACTGGGGCGCCTTGCGGGCCTTCTTCAGGCCGTACTTGCGGCGCTCCTTCTCGCGGGCGTCGCGCACCAGCAAGCCGGCCTTCTTCAGCATCGGCCGCGTCTCGTCGTCGAGTGCAACGAGTGCGCGCGCGATTCCGAGGCGCAGTGCGCCGGCCTGGCCACTCACACCGCCACCGTGAAGCCGGGCATCGACGTCGTAGACGTCGGCCGTCTGCGTGAGGCGCAACGGCTCGAGGGCGGACTGCTGGTGCGTGAGGATCGGGAAGTACTGCTCCATCGGCTTGGCGTTGATGACGACCTTGCCGGTGCCGGGACGCAGACGCACGCGCGCGACGGCTTCCTTGCGCCGTCCGGTGCTCTGGATCAATGGCTTGGGCACGATCGCTCCTTCTTACTTAGCTGGCGCGCTTGGTGGTGGATGTGAGCGTACGGGGTTGCGGCAGCTGCGCCGCGTGGGGGTGCGTGGGACCGGCATAGACCCGCAGCTTCGTGAGCATCTGGTTGCCGAGCGGACCCTTCGGGAGCATGCCCTTCACGGCCAAACGGATGACGCGCTCGGGGTCGCGAGCCAACAGGTGCGCGAGCGTCTCGGACCGCAGGCCGCCCGGGTAGCCGGAGTGGCGGCGGTAGAGCTTGCCCTCGAGCTTGCGGGCGCTGATGTCGAGCTTGGCCGCGTTCACCACGACGACGTGGTCGCCAACGTCGACGTTGGGCGCCCAGATCGGCTTGTGCTTGCCCCGCAGGACGCTGGCCACCTCGGACGCGAGCCGTCCGAGCACGACGCCCTCGGCATCGACGACGTGCCAGGCGCGCTGGATGTCGGCCGGCTTGGGTTGAAAGGTCCGCACGAGGTCCTGACCAGAGAAGAGAGGATGGGTCGTCCGGGGCCGCTCAGGGGCTCCGGACGTGACCCATCATCCTACCGAAGACGCCGGAACCCCCACAATCGGCCACCTCCGACCGTTCGGGCCCAGCGCTCCGACTGCTAGTGGGGTGCGGGGAGGTTCGTGCAGCCCCCGAGGGTGCCCCGGTAGTAGAGGTGGTACCAGACCCGCTCGAACACGTACCGGGTCTTGTAGGTGTCGTCGACGATCTCGAGCTCGTCGGCGAGCAGGGCGATCGCACGGTAGATACGCGCGCACCCCTCGTCGTCGTACGCCCCGGCATCGGGCAGCGCGACCTCAAGGGCGTCCGCGCCGGCCGTGTCCGCGGCATTGTCGTCTCCGCCGTTGTTGGCGTCCCCATTCCCGCCATCGTTGCCATTGCCGTTGTCGTCACCCTTGTTGTCATCACCCTTGTTGTCGTCGTTGTTGCCATTGCCATTGTTGCCATTGCCGTTGTTGCCGCCCGGGTCGTCCTTGTTCTCGTCGTCCCCGTTCCCGCCGTTGTTGCCACCGTTGTTCCCGTTGTTCGCGCCCGGGTCGTCCTTGTTCTCGTCGTCCCCGTTCCCACCGTTGCCCGTCTCACCGGCGACCGTGTCGGCAAGCTCGTCGGGATCGGGTGTGACGGCGTCCTTCGGCGGCTCTTCGTCCACTGGCAGGAGCGGAGGCTTGACGCAGAACTCCCCCAACCTGATCAACCCAGGGTCGCAGCCCGTATCCCCGGGTGGCGTGACATCCTCGGGCGGCGGCTCGAGACAGAACTCCCCCACTCTGACCAAGCCGGGTTCGCAGCCGGTATCCGCCGGGGGAGTGTCACCATCCGGTCCCGGTTCGGCTGGTGGATCTAGCTCCGGGTCCGTTGAAGGGAACGGCACGACCTGGAAGCAACATCCGCCTTGATCCGGGGTGCTTCCGCTGGTAGCGCCGCCGGTTCCACTCCCACCGCTGCCCTCGCCATCGTTGAACTCGGCGAACTGCTCGTCGAGCGCGGCCTCGACCGCGGCCGCGGTGGGGGGCTCCCCATCTTCGCCCTGGACCGTGACGCCGTCGACGAAGGCTTGCTCGTCAACAATTCCCTCTGCGCCGCGCGTCGTGCCGTCGGCGAGCCGTACCCAGGTCTGTGCGAGCGTGTTGCCGTCCACGATGTCGCCGCGGCGGAACACACCCGCCTCGCCACGTGCACGCACTGCGTTGAAGGTCAACACTCGGTCGTCAGGCAGCACGATCGT
>JANOHN010000288.1:0-2199 GCA_031406505.1 Acidimicrobiia bacterium
GTCGAGCAGGCTGCCCCGCAATGGCCACCCCTGACTATCGAACCAGGTGCCGAGCAGGGCGCCGACGCCACCGCCGCCCAGGAGCCACAACCAGCCAAAGCGCACGCCCCCGTCGCGCTCGAGGCGCAAGGTCGTCACGAAGATCCATCCGAGGGCGTATACGAGGCTCGGCACGATGAAGAAGAGGATCGTGGGACTGCGCACGTTGAGCCAGCCGTCGGTGAACAGGCTCCCGATCAGGATGTAGGCGAAGTACGCCGCGGGGCCGGCGATCACCGGACCTGCGGCCACACGCACCGGCCAGTACTCCTTGGGCAGCGTGCCCTCCGTTTTCAGCTGCTCGGCCCGCAGACCCAACGCGCGCTGGCGGATCGTGGCGAGGATGCTCTTGCGGGTCTGGAACTCGACGATCCCCTCAGGATGGCGCGCATAGGTGATGGCACCGAGCCCGAACAGCACGATGGCGAACTCGGGGCGAAAGCCGAGCTCCGGGAGGAGGAACGTCGAGAAGATCACGAATCCGAGCGCGGCGTTGACGGCACCATCGACCGTGCGGGCGCCCAGGGTGACAACGAGCACCACCCACACGATCCCGAGGAACGAGATCGTCTCCCGCGGTGTGGCGTTCTGACTGTGCAGCGTGAGCAGCCCGCCCCCGAGTCCGGCAACTCCCGCGGAGAACGCGAAGAGCGTGATCCGCAGCGCTCGGGCATTGATCCCGATCGATGCTGCGGCGGGGTCGCTGCCTCGCAGCGCCGCCATGGCGCGGCCGGTCGTTCCCTTGCGAATGAGGATCACAAGGATTGCGACAACTGCGAAGACCCCGAAGACAACGAGGAACCACTCGTGATCGCCCAAAAGCGCCTTCGGACGGTTCACCTCGAGCCCCGAGTCACCGCCGATCACCGACTCACGTCGGAACACGGTCTTGTCCATCATCAACGCGAAGGCGAAGGTGGCGAGCGAGAGGTAGAGCCCTGAGAGCCTTCCCTGGCCGCGCCCGGTGAAGCGGCCGATCAGTGCCGGAAGCCCGTCGATGACGAGCACCAGGACCGCGCCGAGCGCGGCGGCGGCGAGCGCGCCGATCAACAGCCCAGGCAGCACCGGAACGTCGAGATCGCGCGCCAGATGCGCCACACCGAACGCGCCCACCGATGCGAACGTGGCCTGTGCCAACGAGATCTGCCCACCCAGCCCGGTGAACACCGTGATCGAGAGGAAGATCACCGCGAACACGAACGCGAGCGTGATCCGGCCCACCCACGGTCCGCTCACCAGCGTGAGCATCACCACGAGGAAGCCGAGCATGAACGCCGGGAAGAGGAACTTCGTCGTCCGCTGGAGGGCCTTGTCCTTGTACTGGTGTGCCATGGCCGGTGGGGGAGGTTCGAAGCCCGCGAGCGGGTCGGCGGCCGCGGTGCTGTCCCGAAGCCTCCACCAGAACACAAGGAGCAGGAACAACACGAGGAACGGCAGTGAAGGCTGGATGTCGTCGGCGATGTTGGTGCCACCGATGATGTCCTGGAGCGCACGAGCCGTGAACGCGATCCCGATGGCACCGACGAGCGTCATCGGGATGTTCGTGAACCGCCCAACCGAAGCCGCCGCGATCGCGGCCACGATCACGAGCTGGTAGGCGGTGCCGTTGACCTCTTGATACAGCGGTGCGAGCAGGACACCAGCGAGACCGGCGACCGTGCTCGAGAGCATCCACGCGACCATGCCGACGCGGTCGGAGTCGACGCCCGCGAGCTCGACCATGCGCGGGCTCTCCACGACCGCACGCATCTGCAGCCCGATCGCCGTAAAGCGGAAGAGGAGGCCGAGGCCCGCCGCGGCGAGGATCGTGACGATCACGACCATCACGGCGTCGGGCGGAATCGTGTAGTCGCCGATCTCGAACGGCTCGAAAGGGGTGCGGCCGATGAACCCGGACAAGCTCGGCACGAACGTGGCGGGTGTGTAGCTGTAGACCGCCTTGACGATCTCGGGGAACGCGACCACGAGACCGAGCGCGGTGACCAGCTTCACCTGCCACGACGAAGTCCGCATAAAGCGGAACAGCGCGCGGTCGAGGAGCAGCCCGAGGAGCGGCGCGATGACGAACACCGTCACCACGAAGCTCAGCCAGATCGGCCAGCCGTGGTTCTCGATGCGGTCGTACCAGAACCACGCGCAGAAGAACGCCTGCCCGCTGAA
>JANOHN010000232.1:0-21576 GCA_031406505.1 Acidimicrobiia bacterium
GGTGGGGCGGGTGCTCGCGATTACAGCGCGCGCACGACCGCCGCGTCGCCTTGGCCGCCCCCGCCGCAGAGCGCTGCCGCTCCGAGCGACCCGCCGCGACGGCGCAGCTCGTTCACGAGCGTGATCACCACGCGCGCGCCCGACATGCCGATTGGGTGGCCGAGCGCGATCGCGCCGCCATTCACGTTCACGACGTCGTCGTTGATGCCAAGGTCCTTCATCGAGGCGAGGCCAACCGCGGCGAATGCCTCGTTGAGCTCGAAGAGATCGAGGCTCGACACCGGCTTGTCGATCTGCTCCAGCGCCCGCTTGATGGCACGAGATGGCTGCGTGAGCAACGACGTGTCGGGTCCCGCCACCATGCCGAAGCTCACGAGCTCGGCCACCGGCGTGAGCCCGAGCTCCTCGGCCTTCTCCGTGCTCGTGACCACGAGCGCGGCGGCACCATCGGAGATCTGCGAAGCGTTGCCGGCAGTGATGCTGCCTTCCTTGCCGAAGGCGGGTCGGAGGGCGCCGAGCGACTCAGTGGTGGTCTCGGGGCGGACGCCTTCGTCGACGTCGAAGACGATTGGGTCGCCCTTGCGTTGGGGAAGCTCGACCGCCGTGATCTCGTCGGCGAAGCGACCTTCCTTGGCGGCGGCCGCCGCGCGCTCGTGACTCTTGGCTGACGCCTCGTCCATGAGCTCGCGCGTGAGACCGCCGAACTCGCCGGTGTAGCGCTCCGTGCCAGTTCCCATGTGCACGGCGTCGAACGCGCACCACAAGCCATCTTGGACGAGCGAGTCGACGATCTCCGCGTTGCCCATCCGCAGACCGGCGCGCGCGCCTGGGAGCAGGTACGGCGCGTTCGTCATCGACTCCATGCCTCCGCACACCACGACTTCGGCATCGCCGGCTTGCACCATCTGATCCGCGAGGTAGATCGCGTTGATGCCAGACAGGCAGACCTTGTTCACGGTGAGCGCGGGAACGGTCATCGGGATGCCCGCGTTCGCGGCGGCTTGGCGCGCGGTGATCTGACCCTGCCCCGCTTGGAGCACCTGACCCATGATCACGTAGTCGACCTGTTCAGGTCCGACACCGCCGCGCTCCAACGCGGCCTTGATGGCGATCCCGCCGAGATCCATGGCGCTCATCGACGCGAGTGCGCCGGAGAGCTTGCCGATCGGCGTGCGGGCCGAAGAGACGATGACGGAGCCGGGCATCGAGCCTGCCTTTCGGGCGCGGGGTGGTCGCGGCGATCGTACATACATACGCGTGGCTTGGCTCCAGCCGGAGCATCGCTCGCTCGGCGCCAGGCCTGTGCGGAGGCATAGCCTGACTCCCCATGAGCACCGAGATGGATGCCATCCGCACCGCGATCCTCGAAGGCGCGCCCGGCGACGACATCGCCGCGATCGCCCTTCCGTCCACGTTCCGAGGCGCGGTAGTGCGCGCCGACGAGCAAGAAATGTTTGCTGGGCTCCCGTCGGAGGAGAAGGACCCGCGCAAGTCGGTCCACGTCGACGACGTGGCCCTCCCGGAGCTTGCTCCCGACGAGGCGTATATCGCCGTGATGGCGTCGTCGATCAACTTCAACACGGTGTGGACGTCGATCTTCGAGCCTTTGCCCACGTTCCAGTTCCTCAAGCGCCTTGCGAAGGAGAGCGTGTGGGGCGCGCGCCACGACCAGCCGTTCCACGTGATCGGTTCCGACGCTGCTGGCGTCGTGCTGCGCGTCGGCTCGGCGGTGCGTAACTGGAAGCCGGGCGACGCGGTCACTGTGCATTCCAACTACGTCGACGACCAGGACCCGTCATCGCATGACGACGCGATGATGGCGGCGAACCAGCGCATCTGGGGCTTCGAGTCGAACTACGGCGCGCTGGCCGAGATCGCGGTGGCCAAGGCGAACCAGCTCATGCCCAAGCCGGCCCACCTCACATGGGAAGAGGCGGCGGTCAACCCGCTCTGCAACTCCACGAGCTACCGCATGATCGTGAGCCCCAACGGCTCACAGATGACCCAGGGTCAGACCGTCTTGGTGTGGGGAGCGAGCGGAGGGATCGGCTCGTACGCGGTCCAGTACGTGCTGAACGGCGGTGGCACCCCGGTCGGTGTGGTCTCGTCACCCGAGAAGGCAGCATTGCTGCACGAGATGGGGTGCGAGCACGTGATCGACCGGAAGGCCGAGGGCTACGCCTTCTGGAAGGACGAGCACACCCAAGACCCGGCCGAATGGCGTCGTTTGGGCAAGAAGATCCGCGAGCTCGCGGGGAACGACCCCGACATCGTGTTCGAGCACCCGGGCCGTCAGACGATGGGTGCGTCGGTCTTCGTGACCAAGCGGGGCGGGATGATCATCACGTGCGCGGCCACGAGTGGCTTCAACATCGAATACGACAACCGCTACCTCTGGATGAGCTTGAAGACGCTCAAGGGCTGTCACTACGCCAACTACCGCGAGGCCTGGGAAGCGAACCGACTCGTGTGCGAGGGCCGGATCCATCCCGCGCTGTCGAATGTGTTCACGCTCGACAACACAGGCGAAGCCGCGTACGAGGTGCACCACAACCAGCACGAGGGCAAGCTCGGCATCCTCGTGCTCGCGCCCGAAGAAGGGCTCGGCGTCACCGACCCCGAGATGCGGGAGCGCCTGCTGCCCAAGATCACGCTTTTCCGCCGCCACGGTTGAGCAGAGGAGAGCGGGGATGAAGGTGCTGACCGAGATCGATCACATCGCGATCGCAGTGCACGACCTCGACGCAGCGATCGCGTACTACGCCGACACGTTCGGATGCGAGGTGGCGCACCGCGAGGTTGTGGAGCGCGACGGAGTGGAAGAGGCGCTGTTGAAGGTGGCCGAGTCGTACGTGCAGCTCCTCACGCCCATCCGCGACGACTCGCCGGTCGCGAAGTCCCTCGAGAAGCGAGGCGAGGGGATCCACCACGTCGGGTATCGCGTGGACGACTGCGCGGCTGCGCTCGAGCGGGTCAAGGCCGCGGGGCACCAGGTGATCGACGAGGTGCCGCGCCCAGGCAGCCGTGGCACCACGGTGGCCTTCGTGCACCCCAAGACCGCGTACGGCACCTTGATCGAGCTCGTCCAAGAATGAGCTCTGGTTCCCGCGTGCGAGCTTGGCCCGCGCGAGGATGCCGCCCTCACCACGCTGGAGGCCCTCAATGAGCACGGCTACCCCTGCTGCTTCCGTTTCACCCAAGATGCTGGTCGGTGCGCTTGGGGCCATCGCGATCGTCGCGGCGGCCTTCCTGAACTGGGCCGACGTCACCGCTCCACGTGGCACCGCCACGCTCAAGGGAACCGATGTTCCGGTGCAGTTCCTTGTCGACAAGGGAACTGACAGCAGCTCGCCTTCCCTACTCCTTCTGCTCGGGATCGCGGCAGGGTTGATCGGGGTCGGCTTGGTCGTGCCGCGCGCGCACCGGCTGTCCGGCTTCGTTGGCGCGACGCTCGCGATCGTTGTGGTGGTGCTCTATTGCGTCCAGGTGCAGCGTGCCCTGGACGACAACAGCTCGGGTCTCGGCGACATCGACCTCTTCGACTTCATCTCGACTGGCGTGTACCTCGCGTTCGTGGGCGGCGTCGTTGGCCTCATTGCTGCGCTCATGCCCGGTGCCGCCGTTGGGGAATCGGCGCCTCCGGTGCCACCAGGGGAGCCAGCGGCCTAGCCCGAAGGCCCCAGGGCGGCGGCCAGTACGCTGCCAAGTTCATATGGCAGTCGAAGAGTCCGACATCGAGCTAGAGCCGCACCCGATCGAGGAGCGCCTCGAGCGCCTCGCGGAGCTCCGCGAGGAGGCGCTTCACGCGGGCAGCGACAAGGCGGTCCAGCGCCAGCACGAGCGCGGCAAGCTCACGGCGCGCGAGCGGCTCGAGAAGCTGCTCGACCCCGGCTCGTTCGTCGAGCTCGACATGCTTGCTCGTCACCGGGCGCATGGCTTCGGCATCGAGCAGACCCGGCCGCTCACCGACGGCGTCGTCACCGGCTGGGGGATGATCGACGGCCGGAAGACGTTCGTGTTCGCCCAGGACTTCACGGTGTTCGGCGGCGCGCTCGGTGAGGTGTTCGCCGAGAAGATCCACAAGGTCATGGACCTCGCCGAGTCCGTCGGCGCTCCGATGGTGGGGCTCAACGACGGCGCGGGTGCCCGCATCCAAGAGGGCGTCGTGTCGCTCGACGCATACGGCGGGATCTTCTTCCGCAACGTGAAGGCTTCGGGAGTCATCCCGCAGATCAGCGTGATCCTGGGGCCGTGCGCTGGCGGCGCCGTGTACTCACCGGCCATCACCGACTTCGTGTTCATGGTGAAGGGCACGTCGCACATGTTCATCACCGGGCCCGACGTGGTGAAGACCGTCACCGGTGAAGACGTCACCCAGGAGGAGCTCGGCGGTGCGATGACGCACGCGTCGAAGTCGGGCGTGGCCACGTTCGTCGCCGACGACGAGGACGCCGCGCTCGCACAGGTGCGCTACCTGCTCTCCTTCCTTCCGGCCAACAACCTGGAAGAGCCGCCCTACTTCGAACCCACCGACGACCCTGAGCGTCGCTGCGATGACATCGTCGCCCTCATTCCTGACGCACCCAACAAGCCGTACGACATCAAGGCGGTCATTCACGAGGTCGTCGACGACGGCGACTTCTTCGAGGTGCACGCGCTCTGGGCCCAAAACATCGTGTGTGGCTTCGCCCGGGTCGACGGCCACGCCATCGGAATCGTCGGGAACCAACCACAGGTGCTCGCGGGCACGCTCGACATCGACGCGTCGGAGAAGGCCGCGCGCTTCGTGCGGCTGTGCGACGCGTTCAACATCCCGCTCGTCACGTTCGTGGACGTGCCCGGCTTCCTGCCCGGCACCGATCAGGAGTACGGCGGGATCATCCGTCACGGCGCCAAGCTCCTGTACGCGTACTGCGAGGCCACGGTGCCGCGCATCCAGATCATCACCCGCAAGGCATACGGCGGCGCGTACGTGGTCATGAACTCCAAGTCGATCGGCGCCGACCTCGCGTTCGCGTGGCCGTCGGCCGAGGTGGCGGTGATGGGTCCACAGGGCGCGGTCAACATCATCTTCCGCAAAGAGATCGAGACCGCGGCCGATCCCAACGAGCGGCGCACGGAGCTCATCGCGGAGTACACCGAACGATTTGCCAACCCGTACATCGCTGCGGAGCGCGGCTACGTCGACGACGTGATCGATCCCCGCGACACGCGACGCGTGCTGGTGCGCTCGCTCGCGATGTTGCGCACGAAGCGTGAGCAGCTCCCACAGCGCAAGCACGGCAACGTCCCGCTGTGACCACAACTTCCTCGGGGCCGGTGCTGCGGGCGATCTCTCCCGACGCGTCGGAGGAGGAGGTCGCGGCGGTCATCGCGGCGATCACCGCCTGCTCGGGTGGCGGCGGCGGTGCCGCTCCGCCCGCCGACGAGCACCTTGACGAGTGGATGCGCCGGGCCCGGCTGGTGTCGCGCCGCGTCGGCCGGGTGCGGGGGCCGTGGCGGTTCTCGGGCCGAACGGCCCGACGTACCCGTCCGTAGCCCCACTGGATGACGGAGCTCACCACCCCGGAGCTCTTCGGTGTTGGTCCCGACGAGGCCGTCGTCACCTTCACGACGCCGGGCGACGAGGCGATCGCCTCCCGCATCGGTGATCGCGAGGTCACCACCACCGGACCGTGGCACGTCGTCCGGATCGACGGGCTCCAGGCCAACCACGAGTACACGCTTGATGTGGAAGGTGCGGCGCACGGCGAGTACTTCCCAGCGTCGTTCCGCACGCTCACGCAGCCGGCGGGCCGATTGCTCGCGACGATCGCCACCGCGAACGACGTGCACTTCGGCGAGACGGAGTGTGGTCACCTGGGCCCGCCCCACGACGACATCGGGCCGATCTTCCATGCGGTACCGGGCGATCCGCCCTATCCCGAGACGATGAGCCGCGCCGTCGTCGAGGACATGCGCGCGCTCGCACCCGACGCTGTGGTGGTGAAGGGCGACCTCACCCGGGTGGGGCTTCCCGACGAGTACGCCGCGTTCCTCGCGGCGTACGGCGTGCTCGGTGATCGGATGTACCACGTGCGCGGGAACCACGACGCGATGACCGACCCCAGCATGGCGATCGAGGACAGTCCATACGCGATCGAGCTCGACGGCGTGACGCTTGCGGTCGTGGACACTGTGATCCCGGGTACTCACGGCGGGCAGCTCAGTGCCGACCAGGTGCAGTGGGTGAGCGATCTCGCCGCCGAAGCCACAGGACCTGTGCTCGTCTTCGGCCATCACTACCTGTGGGATCTCGCCTCCGACACGCGGAACCCGCACACCTTCGGCATCAACCCCGACGACAGCGAGGCGCTCGCAGCCGTGGTGGCCGGCCAGGAGAACATCGTCGGCTTCTTCGCCGGCCACACGCACCGCAACCGGGTCCGCCGCTATCCGCATGTGCGCGACGTGCCGTTCGCAGAGGTGGCCTGTGCGAAGGACTATCCCGGCGCGTGGGCCGAGTACCGCGTCTACGAGGGTGGCTACACCCAGGTCGTCCGCCGGGTCACGGAGCCCGCGGCGTTCGCCTGGGCCGAGCGCACCCGCGGCATGTTCGCCGGGCTCTACCGCGACTACGCGCTCGGCGCCCTCGACGAACGCTGCTTCACCCAGACCTTCTGACCTGACCTCAGTGTTTTGGCGTCAGCAAGCGCGAGATAGTCGCGCTTTTTGACGCCAAATCCGGCCTTGGGGGTCGTCCGGACGCGGTGCGTCCCGAGGAGGGTCGGCGTGAGAGTCCCCGGGCCCAGCCCAGCCAGGGTGCCCCAACGCCCTCCTCGGGACGCGATCCGGCGCCAGTATTCACCAATTACCCACAGGTTTTCCACCCCGTTGGTGCAGTTGTCCACTGCTCGAGCGGAGTTTTCCACCGTTTGTCCACAGCCTGATGCGGGGATGGCCCGACCTTCCCCAGGCTTTTCCACCGCACTTTGTGGACAACTTCCCCGAGCCGGGCGGGCTGGGTCGCGCGAGACTCCCGGCGATGACCACGAGTGAAGAGATCGCCGCAGACGTCGAGGGCTCCACCGTCGCGACCCGTTTTCGCGACACGGTGCGCCAGCACGGCGACCGGGTCGCGCTCCGGTGGAAGGACGGCGACGGCTGGGGGGAGCTCACCTGGGCCGAGTACGCCGACCGGGCCTGCCGCCTGGCCACGGCGCTGGCCGGTCTCGGCGTGGTCCAGGGCGAGCGCGTCGTGCTCATGATGCGCAACCGACCGGAGTTCCACATCGCCGACGTCGCCACGATGCTGCTCGGTGCCACCCCGGTGTCGATCTACAACTCGTCGGCGCCGGAGCAGGTTGAGTACCTCGTGCGTCACTGCGGCGCGGTCGTCGCCATCGTCGAGGACATCGACTACCTCGAGCGCGTGCTCAAGGTGCGCGAACAGCTCCCGGCCCTCGACGCGGTGGCGATCATCGATGACGACGGGCGCGCCCCGGCCGACGTGCTGCAGTGGGCCGATCTCGTGCGCAGCGATCCCATCGATCTCGACGTAGCTGCGGGCACTGCGAAGCCTGACGATCTCGCCACGATCATCTACACGTCGGGCACGACCGGTCCGCCGAAGGGCGTGATGCTCGACCACGCGAACATCGTGTGGACCGTCGAGAGCCTCATGCGGTGCTGGCCCGAAGTGCCGTACTTCAGCCGGATGGTGTCGTACCTCCCGATGGCGCACATCGCCGAGCGCATGACGTCGCACTACCAGGGCATCGTCGGCGTGTTCGAGGTGACGACCTGCCCCGAGCCGTCGCAGGTCGCGTCGTACCTGCCTCAAGTGCGTCCCGAGGTCATGTTCGCGGTGCCGCGCGTCTGGGAGAAGATCCACGCCGGCGTGCTCGCGCTCGCCGGTGCCGACCCGAACCAGCAGGCCATGCTCGACGCGGCCCTCCCCGTCGGCGCGCGGGAGTCGGAGTTCCGCGCCCGCGGCGAGGCCCTTCCCGCCGATCTGGCGGCCGAGTACGAGCAGGCAAGGCCGGTGCTCGACTTCGTCCTCGGCCTCCTCGGGCTCGACCAGATCCGGGCTGCGATCAGCGGCGCGGCACCGTTGCCGGTCGAGGCGATCAGGTTCTTCCGCGCGCTGGGCATGGAGATGTCGGAGATCTACGGGCTCTCGGAGACCTCGGGTCCCATGACGTGGGCGCCGTTCCGGGTCAAGGTCGGCACGGTCGGTCCACCCATCCCAGGGTGTGAGGTGCGCCTGGCTGACGACGGTGAGGTGCTGGCGCGGGGCGGCAACATCTTCCGCGGCTACCTCAACGACGCGGAGCGCACGGCCGAGGCGCTCGATGCCGACGGCTGGCTCCACACCGGCGACATCGGCGTGTTCGACGACGACAACTACCTCAAGATCGTCGACCGCAAGAAGGAGCTCATCATCACGGCGGGCGGCAAGAACATCTCACCCGCCAACCTGGAGTCGGCACTGAAGTCGTTCCCGCTCATCGGCCAAGCCGCGGTGATCGGCGACAACCGCCCGTTCATCTCAGCCCTCCTCGTGCTTGACCCGGAGGTGGCACCGGCGTGGGCGACGAAGCAAGGCCTCGCGAGTACCGCGCTGGCCGACCTTGCCCGCGATCCCGCCGTGCTCGCCGAGATCGAGCGCAACGTCGACGACGCGAACAAGCGCTTCTCCAACGTCGAGCGCATCAAGAAGTTCACGCTGCTTGGAGAAGAGTGGCTCTCCGACTCCGAAGAGCTCACCCCCACGATGAAGCTCAAGCGCCGCGGCATCACCGCCAAGTACGGAGCCGAGATCGAAGCGATGTACGCGCGCTAGCGGGTGCTTGCCAGGCGCTTGCGGTGCTCGATGGCGAGATCGGCGACGTCGGCGATGACGGCCGCCATCTTGTAGTCCTTCGGCGTGAACACCTGGGCCACGCCCGCGCGCAACAAGAGCTCACGGTCGGTGTCGGGGATGATCCCGCCCACCACGACCGGCGCCTCGACGCCCACGTCGCGCAGGAGTCGCAGCACCTGGGGCACGAGCTCGAGGTGCGAGCCCGAGAGGATCGACAACCCGACCACGTCGACGTCCTCGTCGCGCGCCGCGGCGGCAATCTGCACCGGTGTGAGCCGGATGCCCTGGTAAATGACCTCGAAGCCGGCATCGCGGGCCGCGACCGCGATCTGCTCCGCGCCGTTCGAGTGCCCGTCGAGACCAGGCTTGCCGACGAGCATGCGCAAGGGGCCACCGAGCTCGGCGGCCGCGGTGCGAACCCGGTCGCGCACTGCGACGAGATCACCGGTGGGCGTTGCGGCAACGCCACCGATGCCGGTTGCGGCCCGGTACTCGCCGAACACCTCCCGCAACGCGTCAGACCACTCGCCGACCGTGCCGCCCGCTCGGGCGAGCGCGATCGTGGCTGGCATCAAGTTCTCATTGGTCGCCGCGGTGTCGCGCAGCTGATCGATCGCCTTCGCAACGGCGTCGTCGTCACGCTCCAGGCGCCATTGCGCGAGGTGCTTGAGCTGCTCGGCTTCCGCCGCGGGGTCGACTACGAGGATGTGCTCGGCGTCGTCGGTGACGAGCGGTGATGCCGCGGTCTCGGTGAAGCAGTTCACGCCCACGACTTCCAGCTCGCCCGACTCGATCTTGCGGACGCGCTCGGAGTGGCTCTGCACCAGCCGACCCTTCATGGCATCGGTCATCTCGAACGCGCCGCCGCCGGCGAGTACCCACTCGAGCTCGGCGGTCGCGGCCTCCTCGAGCGCCGCGGTCTTGGCTTCGACCACCTTTGATCCTTCGAAGAGATCGCCGTACTCCAGCAGGTCGGTCTCGAAGGCGAGCACCTGTTGGATGCGCAACGACCACTGCTGGTCCCAGGGGCGCGGCAAACCGAGCGCCTCGTTCCACGTGGGCAACTGGATAGCGCGCGCCCTCGCGTCCTTCGACAGCGTGACGCCCAGCGTCTCGAGCACGATGCGCTGCACGTTGTTCTCCGGTTGCTCCTCGGTGAGCCCAAGGGAGTTCACCTGCACGCCGTAGCGGAAGCGCCGGAGCTTCTCGTCGGTGACGCCGTAGCGCTCAGCTACGAGGCGTTCCCACATGCGTGAGAACGCCCGCATCTTGCACGTCTCCTCGACGAACCGGATACCCGAGTTCACGAAGAACGAGATCCGTCCGACCACCTCGGGCATCTCGTCGGGTGTCACCTGGCCCGAATCCCGTACCGCGTCGAGCACGCCGATCGCCGTTGCGAGCGCGTACGCGATCTCCTGCACCGGCGTCGCACCCGCTTCTTGCAGGTGGTACGAGCACACGTTGATCGGGTTCCACTTCGGTACGTGCAGCACCGTGTGACAGATCACGTCGACGGTCAGGCGGCGCGACGGGACGGGTCCGAAGATGTACGTGCCGCGGCTCAGGTACTCCTTGACGATGTCGTTCTGCGTGGTACCTGCGAGCGAGCCTGGGACGATTCCTTGTTCCTCGGCAAGCGCGAGGTACATGCCGAGCAGCCACATTGCCGTGGCGTTGATCGTCATCGACGTGTTCATCTCGTCGAGCGGGATCCCTTCGAAGAGGGTTCGCATCTCGCCGAGGTGGGGGACCGGCACGCCCACCTTCCCGACCTCGCCCCGAGCGAGCGGGTGATCGGGGTCGTACCCGGTCTGGGTCGGCAGGTCGAAGGCCACCGACAGGCCGGTCTGCCCCTTGGCGAGGTTCGTCCGGTACAGCTCGTTCGAGGCTCGAGCGGACGAGTGGCCCGAGTACGTGCGCATCATCCACGGGCGATCCCGGGCTGCGTCGCTCATCACTCCCGCTCCTGGCGCTTTGCGCCGAGCCGCTCGGGCCCCGCTCGCTGCGGTCCGGGAAACCCGGCCCGCGGACACTCGCTCACGCCACCATTGTTCCCGACCGGCGACCAGATCGGGCAGTCCGGGACCTACTTCTTCTTGTAGTCGTAGAACCCTTCGCCCGACTTCCGTCCGAGCAGCCCGTCGCCCACCATCTTGCGCAGCATCGGCGCGGGCTCGTAATTGGCGTCGGCGTACTCGGCATGCAGCGCCTCGATGATCGACAGGCTCGTGTCGAGCCCGACGAGGTCGAGCAGCTCGAGCGGCCCCATCGGGAAGTTGCAGCCGCCCTTCATCGCCGCGTCGATGTGGTCCCGTGTGGCGAGACCGGAATCCAGCGCCTTGACCGCGTTGTTGAGGTACGGGAACAGCAGCGAGTTCACGATGAACCCAGCGCGATCGTCCACGTCGACCACCGTCTTGCCGCACGCCTCAGCGAATGCACGCGCTGCCGCGACCGTCGCGTCTGATGTGTCGGCCGCGTGCACCACTTCGACGAGCGGCATGACCGTTGCAGGGTTGAAGAAGTGGATGCCACACACGCGCTCGGGGCGACTCGTGGTCCCGGCGAGCGCACCGACGGACAAGGTCGACGTGTTGGTGGCGAGGATCCCAGCCGACCCACAGATCTTGTCGAGCTCCGCGAAGAGCTCCTGCTTGACTGCGAGGTCCTCGACGACCGACTCCAACACGAGATCGCAGCTCGCGAGCTCGTTGAGGTCGGTGACCGCGCGCACCCGCCCGAGCACCGCCGCGCTCTCGGCGGCGTCGAGCTTGCCCTTCTCGACTTGCTTGGCCAGCGACTTCTCGACTGTGGCGACCATCGCCTGCGCGCTCGCCTCCGAGCGGCTGCGCAGCACGACGTCCATGCCGGCCTTGGCCACGACCTCGGCCACGCCGGCTCCCATGATCCCGGATCCGACCAGCCCGACCTGCTTCACCGTCATGCGTCAGCTACCTCCGCGCTCGCTCGTGCTGTGCCCTGAAGAATGCCGGGACGTTACCGGAGGAATCACAGCGGAGCGCCGCTCGTGGGATCAGCGCGAGCCGGTGCGGAGCCGAGCGAGCCGCCACGCGCCGAGGCCCCAGAAGAGCCCACCGCAGGCCACCAGCTTCACGACCACGATCCACAACGTGATCGTCTTCGCCGAGTCACCCGTGTCGAGGCCACCAAGCACAACTCCTCCGGCGATCCCCAGCACCAGGAGTGCCACTCCGCCCCAGATCGCGGCTCGCGCGCGGCCGGGGGTGCGGAACAGCGGCTCGTGTCCCGATGGTGTGGCGACGACCCGTTCGGCCGGCGCTCGCCGAGTCGCGCGCCGCTCGTCGTACGCCGTGCGGCTCACCGGCCGCATCAGCACGTTGTACGCGTGCGTCAGCTCTTTGAACTGCTCGGCAACGGCGGCGTCCCCAGAGTGACGATCGGGGTGGAGCTCCTTGGCGTGGACGCGAAACGCCGCCGCGATCTCCTCGGTGGTTGCCGTCGGCGCGACTCCCAGTGTTGCGTAGAGGTCGCTCTCCGCGATGGCTGACGGCACCGTTCGAGTATGCCGCGCCTCGCCCCCGGTAGGCTCCCCGCCTCATGAGCCGTGCTCGGACGAGCGAGACGGCAGAGCGGAGTCGACCCGACAAGATGAAGGAGTCCCGACAGGCCGTCGGCACGCTGGCGCTCGTCGGCGGTGGGGAGTGGAACGACGGCTGCGCCGCCTTCGACCGCGAGCTCCTCACGGCTGCGAGCGCGAACGAGGTGGTCGTGCTCCCGACTGCCGCGGCGTTCGAACACCCCGATCGCGTCGTCGACCGCGCCACCACGTACTTCGAGGGGCTCGGGGCCACGGTGCGCCCGCTGATGGCGATGCGCAGGTCCGAGGCCGAGGACGAACGCGCGGTCGAGTTCGTCCGCAAGGCGAAGGTGATCTACCTGTCCGACGGGTCGCCGTTGCACCTGCGGTCCGTGCTCAAGGCATCGGCCTTGTGGGAAGCCGTGCTCTCGGCGTACCACGCCGGCGGTGTGCTGGCCGCGTCAGGCGCGGGTGCGACGTTGGTGTGCGATCCAATGGTCGACCCGCGGGGCGGTGCATACACCGTTGGCCTCGGTGTGGTGCAGAACCTTGCGGTGTTCCCGTATCACGGCACGGCCGCGGATCACCTGCGCGAGCGCTCGATCGACCTGTTGCCCAAGGGCGCGAAGCTCGTGGGCATCGACGAGCAGACCGCGCTCGTGCGCGATCCATCGGGTGCGTGGCGCAGCGCGGGTGTAGGTGCAGTCACGGTGTACACGGGTCCGGAGACCAAGACGTACGCGGCCGGAAACGCGATCGCCGACCTCACCACTTGAGCTAGGCGAGCACCTCGTTGATCGTGATCTTGTCGATCACGATGATCGCCTTCGGCTTCTCAGTCGGCGTCGCCAGCTTCTCGATGTTCTTGACGGACTCGAATCCCTCGGTGACCTGACCGAGGATCGAATAGAGGAAGGGCGGCCCACCGAGGTTGGCCGCGCCATCTTCGGTCGTGACCACGAAGAACTGTGAGCCGGTCGTGCCCGGTCCGGCGTTGGCCATGGCCACGGTTCCTTGCTGATAACCGTTGGTAGGAGGCTCGTCGGGAATCGTGTAGCCCGGCCCACCCGTGCCGTCGCCCGTGGGATCGCCACCTTGGATCACGAAGCCCTTCGAGATCCGGTGGAACGTCAAGTTGTCGTAGAAGCCCTGATCGGCGAGGAACGCGAACGAGTTGGCGGAGACGGGCGCCTCATCGTCGGCGAGCCTGATCGTGAACGAGCCACAGCTCGTCTCGACGACGGCGTCGTACGTCTTGGTCGGGTCGAGCGTGAGGTCAGCCTGCTCGAACGTGTCGTCCTTGGTCGGCGGTGCCTTCTTCACGTACCGGCAGCCGGCGGCCAGCGCGGCCTTCTGCTCCTTGTTGACGTCCTTGTTCACCTCCTTGTCGCCGGAGAGACTGATGAACGCGCCGATTGCGATCACGGGCACCGCGACGATTGCGAGGTTGCGGATGGTCTTGAACGTGCGTCGTCGGCGCTCGAGTGCCTCTATGTACTGACGACGGGCCTCGCGGTTCTCCCGCTGACGATCGCGCTTCGACTGATTGGACATGAGGCGGGAGTCTAGGAGGGGTGCAAGGGGCGCAATCGTGCAGCGAGTGAGCGGCCGCGAGGCGGGTATCCCGACTCGCAGCGAACGAGCAATGTTGAGGGTCGCGGCAGGACCTCCCGGTACCATCGACGCTGTGAGCCTCGTCGTGCAGAAGTACGGCGGCACGTCTGTGGCCGACCCCGATCGGATCAAGGCAGTCGCCGATCACATCGTCGCCACGCGGCGCGATGGCCACGACGTGGTGGTCGTCGTCTCGGCGATGGGCAAGACCACCGATGAGCTCGAGCAGCTCGCCCACGAGGTTTCGACGTCCCCGTCGCCCCGCGAGATGGACATGCTCCTCACGTCAGGGGAGCGAATCTCGATCGCGCTGCTCTGCATGGCGATCATCGACCGCGGTGAGCACGCCGTGAGCTTCACGGGCTCCCAGGCCGGGATCGTGACCGACACCACGCACCGCAAGGCCAAGATCGTCGACGTGCGCGCCGATCGACTGCGCGAAGCTGTCAACGAAGGTTCGGTCGCGGTGGTCGCCGGGTTCCAAGGCGTGTCGACGGCGTTCGACGTGACCACGCTCGGGCGCGGGGGGTCCGACACCACCGCCGTCGCACTTGCCGCCGCGCTTGGTGCGGAGGCATGCGAGATCTATACCGACGTCGCGGGTGTGTTCACCGCCGACCCGCGCATCGTGCCGGGGGCTCGGCGGCTCGAGAAGCTTTCGTACGAGGAGATGCTCGACCTCGCGGCCACGGGCTCACGGGTCCTGGCATTGCGTTCGGTCGAGTTCGCGCGGAACCACGGGGTTCGGGTGCATGTGCGCTCGAGCTTCACGTGGGAGCCGGGCACGTGGATTGTCGAGGAGGAAGCAGCGATGGAGCAGGCGATCATCTCGGGTGTCACCGACGACACGTCCGAGGCCAAGATCACGTTGGAGCAAGTGCCCGACCGGCCGGGCGTCGCCGCCAAGGTGTTCCGCGCGCTCGCCGACGAGGCGATCAACGTCGACATGATCGTGCAGAACGTGTCGACCGCGGGTCACACCGACATCTCGTTCACGTTGCCGAAGGAAGATCTGAGCCGGGCGCGCAAGGTGATGGAGCAGCTCAAGGAGGACGTCGACGCGACGGGCTTCACCTCCGACGAGCACATCGGACGTGTGTCGCTGGTGGGCGCGGGCATGAAGACGCACCCAGGCGTCGCTGCCACCATGTTCGAGGTGCTCGCGCGCGAGTCCGTGAACATCGAGATGATCTCCACGTCGTCCATCCGCATCTCGTGCGTCGTCCAAGAGGCCGATGTCGTGAAAGCCGTGCGGGCACTGCACGACGCGTTCGAGCTGGAGCAAGCCTGATGCGCGTCGGACTAGTCGGAGCCACCGGCGTCGTCGGCACGGAGATGCTGCTCGTGCTCGAGGAGCGATCGTTCCCGGTCGACGAGTTGCGTGCGTACGCGTCACCCCGTTCCGAGGGTCGGCGCCTCCCGTTTGCCGGTGGTGAGATCGCGTGCGAGGTGCTGCGCGACGGCTGCTTCGACAGGCTCGATCTCGTGATCGTCGACGTCGATGACCCGCTCGCGCTCGAGTGGGCGCCGCGGGCCGCGGCCGCCGGCGCGAAGGTCGTCGACAACTCAGCAGCATTCCGCATGGACCCCGACGTCCCGCTCGTCGTGGCCGAGATCAACCCCGACGACGTGCGCAACCTCCCGAAGGGGATCGTGTCGTGTCCGAACTGCACGACGATGGTGTTGGTCACGGCACTCGCGCCGCTGCACCGTGCGGCGGGCATCGAGCGCATGGTGGTGTCCACGTACCAATCGGTGTCGGGCGCGGGTCAGCCCGGCGTCGACGAGCTCGCGGGGCAGTGGACCAAGGGCGCGGGGCGCGAAGACGTGTTGCGACGCGCCGGCGCGATCTCGGGTGCGATCGAACCAGGAGAGATCTGGCCGAAGCCCATCGCCGGGAACGTGATCCCGCTCGCGGGCTCGCTCGACGCGAACGGCATCACTTCGGAGGAGCGCAAGCTGCGCGACGAGAGCCGCAAGATCCTGCATGCGCCCGACCTGCGCGTCACCGGTACCTGTGTGCGCGTGCCGGTCTATGTGGGCCACGCGATGTCGGCGAACGTGGAGTTCCAGCGCGCGATCTCTCGTGAAGAAGCGGCCGCGATCCTCGCCGACGCGCCCGGCGTCGCGCTCTGGGATGGCATCGATGGCGCGCCCACCCCGCTCGAGAGCGCCGGCATCGACCCGGTGCTCGTGGGTCGCATCCGCGAAGACGCGAGCCAAGCGAACACGCTCGACCTCTGGGTCACGGGCGACAACCTGCGTAAAGGCGCCGCACTCAACGCAGTCCAGCTCGCGGAGCTGCTCATCCGCGATTGATGCGGTGAGATGTGGTCGGGCTGCCGGGACTTGAACCCGGGACCTCTTCGTCCCGAACGAAGCGCGCTACCAAACTGCGCCACAGCCCGTTGGGGAAGTCCGAGTGTAGCCGTGCCCTCTTTCGGTGATCCCGAGGGGATCGCGTCAGGCGGGGGCGCGCTCGCCGAGGACGCGCTGTGCGGTCCGGCGCAGCGTTGCGGCGTCGATCGGCTTCACGAGCACCGCGTCAGCCGCGGCCCGCTTCGCCAGGAAGCGATCGGCTTCGCGGTCGAGCAAGAGGAGGATCGGCACTTCGGGGATTCGCCCGGCAGAAGCCTCGAGGTGGAGGTCGATCGCCACCGCGATGCCGCCCATGTTGGCGATCTGGAGGTCGAGGATCGCAAGGTCGGGGTGCTCGTCGCGAACGAGATCACGTACGTCTTGACCGCGGGTTGCTTCGATCACGTCTTGGCCGGGCGCCACGAATGCCGCGCGCACTTGGTCTCGAACCCAAGGTCCGTCGGAGGCAACGAGGATCTTCATGTGGCGTCGAACCTACCTCGGATCGTTCAACCGACGAGATACCAGCCGACGGCGTCGAGCGCGGCGATGTCGAACACGTCGTGCGGGAGCGACGGCACATAGGTGACGAGTCCCGCGCCGATTCTTTCGCCAGCACGCGAGAGCTCGTCGCGCTCGTGGTGGGCGAGTCCCACGTAGTCGGCCAGGTTCTCGTATCGGAGCGCGAGACGGACCGACGCGTCTCCGCCCAGCTTGGCGATCTCGGCGCCGCGAACGCGCAGCTCGTCGGGCGTGCTCTGGACCCCGAAATCCGGGTGCACGCGGTTCACCACCAGCGCGGCCACTCGGAGGTCGTTCTCGCCGAGGCGCGCGGCGAAGTACTCGGCCTCGTCCACGGCCTCACGGCGAGGCGACGTGACGAGCACGAACGCGGTGTTGGAGTCGTTCAGCAGCTCGAGGACGCGCCCTGCCCGCTCCCGGAAGCCCTGCTCCATCCCTTCGAACGCACGGAAGAAGGCGACGACGTCGTCGATGACCTCGGTGCCGATCACCTTCGCCACCGTCCGCAAGAACGTCTGCACGGCAAGGCTCGCCAGCCGCACGGAGCGTCGGCTGGGCATGATCAGGAACCGGAACATCCGGTTGTCGAGCAACCGCGTGAGCCGGGCGGGTGCGTCGAGGAAGTCGAGCGCGTGCCGCGTGGGAGGAGTGTCCACGACCACGAGGTCGAAGCCGCCTTCCTCGTGGAGTTCGTGCAGCTTCTCCATCGCCATGTACTCCTGCGTGCCCGACAGCGCGCCGGCGATGTTTCGGTAGAAGCGGTTCGCCAAGATCCGCTCCGCCTGCTCGGGGCTGTGTGCGTGCTTCTGCACCAGCCCGTCGAAGGTGGCGCGCGTGTCGAGCATCAGCGCGGAGAGCCGTCCCTCCGGGGGCGCGGTGCCGCTCGGATCCCATCGGTCGCGTGCGATCTCGCGTGCGGTATCGCCGAGCTCGTCGAGGCCGAGCGTGTCGGCGAGTCGCTTCGCCGGGTCGATCGTGACCACGACCGCGTTTCGTCCACGTCGCGCCGCGGCCAGCGCGAGCACGGCCGACGTGGTGGTCTTGCCAACACCACCGGTGCCGCAGCACACGATCACCCGACTGTTCGCGACGAGCTCGTTGACCTTCATAGAGCGATGCCCGGGAGTGCCCCGACGCCGGCCGCGAACGCATCGGCGAGGTTTTCCACGTCGGTCGGTCCGATTTCGCCGAACACGAACGGCAACCGGATCTGTGGAAGCGGGAGGAGCGTGGAGAGTCGGTTCGCTTGTGAGCGCGCGAGCTCGGAGCGTTCGTGCCGGAACGCTGCGGCGGCTTCTAGCGCGGTCGCGTCGGGCAACGTCTCGAAGCCGAGGGCCGCGGCATCGTCGGCAACCCGCTGCCCGGTGAGCGCGAGATCACCGGGCATTCCGTTCACCACGACCGGGGCGAGCTTCACGCCGACCCGATCTTCCAGCGCGAACGCGGTGTCGACGAGCTCGTTCACCGGTGTCTCTTCCGGCAACGTCACGAGCATCACCCGACACCGCTCCGGGTCCGAGAGCATCTCGAGCACTTCCTCGGCCTGCTTGCGCACTGGCCCAACCCGCACGGCATCAACCAATCCGCGGGCCGACAGCAGGAACGTGACCGCGTGCCCGGCCGCAGGAGCGTCGATGATGATGAGGTCCGCGGCGGCGGCGCGCTCGAGCTGCTTCACCTTGCCCAGCACGAGGATGTCCTTCATGCCCGGAACCGCGGTCGCGACCACGTCGAGGGCACCCGAGCGCACGAGCTGCTTGGAGATCCTCCGGAGGCCCCGCTCCTCCAAGTACTCGAGCAGCGCTTGGTCAGGGGTGAGCGTTCGGGCGCGCAATCCCGAGCGGACTTCCTGCTCGTCGTACTCCAGATGCGGGCAGCCGAGGGCAGTGCTGATCCCCGATTTGCCTTCGACCTCGATGATCAGCACGCTCGTGCCGGCGCGGGCGGCTGCGGTTGCGAGCGCAGCAGTCACGGTGGTCTTCCCGACACCACCCTTGCCCGCGACGATCACGACTCCGGAGGTGGAGCAGAAGTCATGAAGCTCCATCGACCGAATGCTACGAGGTGCTTGCGGCGCCACTTTCTGGGCCGCGTCATCGCATGCGCGTTGCTCCTGGTCGGCGTGCTCGGTATCGCAGACACGCGGCGAGCGAGCGCAGCGAGCGAGCTCGCGGGAGTGGCGAGCGTCCCGAAGGGCGCCGATCGGGTATCCCGATCGGGGAGCGAGCGCGACCAAGGGAACGGCATTCAGGTCGTGCAGGTGAAGGGACTGCTCGATGTGCCGAACGTGTCGCTGCTGCGCGACACCATTGAGCAGGCGAACGAGAAGCAACGCACAGCGCTGATCGTGCAGCTCGATTCGCGTGGTGCGATCGCTGATGTACAACCGATTGTGCGGGCCATCGAGCGATCTCGGGTGCCGGTTGTCGCGTGGGTCGGACCGTCAGGTGCGGAAGCCAAGGGTGGCGCCGCGCTCGTCGCCGATGCGGCGCATCTCCTGTTCCTCGCGCCCGGTTCCACGATCGGCCCCGACCGTCCGGTGCGCTTGGATGTCGACGATGCTTCAGGGTCGCGCGAGACGACGAAGATCAAGACCGATGGGCAGCGACCAACCGTCGGCGAGACGATCGTGAAGCTCGACGGCACGACGGTCGCGACCGCCGACGGCGAGCACGAGCTCTCCACCGCACGCGTGGTCGGCGAAGGTCGCGATCGTCGTCGCCAACCGAATCAAGAGGTCGTGTTCGCCACGCTCGGGCTTGGCGGACAAGTGCAACACGGCCTCATCAACCCGTCGATCGCGTACTTCCTGTTCGTGATCGGGCTCGCGTTGATGGTGTTCGAGTTCTTCGCCGCGAGTGTTGGGTTCGCCGCCGCGGTCGGCGCGCTGTCGGTCATTGGCTCGCTGTACGGCTTCTCGCACCTCCCGGTGCATTGGTGGGCCGCCGCGATCCTCGTGCTGTCGGCCGCGGGGTTCGCGATCGACGCGCAAGCCGGCGGCCTGGGGTTCTGGACCGGGGTCGGTGTTCTCACGCTCATCGGCGGTTCGTTCGCGTTGTACGGCGGGTCGTCCGAGCTCCGGCCGTCGTGGTGGGCGCTCGTCGTCGTGGTGGGCACGGTCGTCCTTTTCTATATGTTCGCCGTCCCGTCGTTCATCCGGTCGCGCTTCTCGACACCGACCGTCGGCCGCGAAGGGATGCTCGGTGAGCTCGGGACGGCCGAGGTGGCGGTGAACCCCGACGGGGTGGTGCTGATCCGCGACGCTCGATGGCGAGCCCGCACCAACCGCGCCACGCCGATTCAGGCGGGCGACGTGGTCCGAGTGATCGCGATCGAGGGCGTGGTGCTCGAGGTGGAGCCCGAGGAGGGTGGGGCTCGTGACCACCGCGAGCGGGCCCGGCGCAAGAAGGGCAAAGAGACCAGCGAGAGCTGATCTACCCCTCTTTACGGCTCGAAGAGGCCCGCGGTAGCGTCCGCGCGCAGTACAGGCGGGCGGACACCCCGGGGGGATCGTGACCGTTCGGACCATCAGTGAGATCTGGCAACGGCGTGCGGCTTGTCGCGGCCCGGAGTCGATCCTGTTCTTCGCGCCGACCGTGCCCGAGGCGCGCCCAGATCGCGAGGCTCGCGAGTCGCGCGCCAAGGCAATCTGCGGGGAGTGCTCGGTGCAAAGCGATTGCCTCGACTACGCCCTGCGCATCCGCGAGCCGCATGGCATCTGGGGCGGCCTCAACGAGGTCGAGCGCCGCTTGCTCTGGGATCCGTCGGGAGAGTTTTCCGAAGCGTGACGGCGCGCGCACGAAAAGCCCGTCGTTTCGGGACTCCACCGACTGAGGGCGCTCCTAGAATGGGAGGGTGAAGCCCCCCGAAGCGGCGCCTTCCCGTGCGCGCGGGGGTGTCCGATGCCGGACCTGACGCCCGGCGTTCCGAGCGCGCTTTCGCCACTCGTGCGACGCATCGTCGCGAAGAATCCCGGACCGTTCACTGGCCCGGGAACCAACACCTATCTGGTTGGCATCGACGAAGTCGCGGTCATCGATCCCGGCCCTGACGACAAGTCGCACGTCGATGCGATCGTCGGCGCTTCGATGAAGGAGCGCGTGCGCTGGGTGCTGCTCACCCATACGCACCCCGATCACTGGCCGGCCACGAAGCGGCTTGTGAAGGCGACGGGTGCCGAGCTCCTCATGTTCGGGAAGCGCGAGAAAGACGTCGATCTCGTTCCCGATCGCGTGATCAAAGAGGGCGACACGATCGAAGGCAGCGAGTTCGGACTTGAGGTGCTGCAAACACCCGGTCACGCGGCGAACCACGTGTGCTTCCTCCTCGAGGAGGAGCGCATGCTCTTCACGGGCGACACCGTGCTCGACGGGATGTACTCGGTGGTGAATCCGGCGCGCGGTGGCGACATGGCCGTCTACGTGCAGACCCTCGAACGACTACGCAAGCTGCGCCTGCGGGGCATTGCCCCAGGGCACGGCGACGTGATCGAGGAGCCCAAGGTTCGCCTCGACGACTACATCAGCCACCGGCGCCAGCGCGAGCAGCAAGTGCTTCGGCTCGTGAAGAAGCGCGACGGCGCGAAGGTCGCCGAGCTCGTCGCCGACATCTACGGCAACGACGGGCTCCCGGCCGAGCTGATCGAAGCCGCGGGCTGGCAGGTGCACGCGCACCT
>JANOHN010000332.1:0-7368 GCA_031406505.1 Acidimicrobiia bacterium
GGCGTTCACGAGCCTCCGTCAATACGCCCGGAGCCACAACGAGCGGCTGATCGAGGTGGCCCGGGCGATCGCCGACCGGAGCCTCCCCGCCAGCACGGTGATCGGCCGGCCGGTCTAAGCGTCGTTCACGCAAGGCGGCACAACTACCCGCCCGGCATGGCGAAAGATACCTTTCGGCGCCGCTCGGAAGCGCAAGCGTGGCGTGGTACGTTGATCTCGATCCGCTGCTCTGGTCCCTGGCAGTCCATCCAGCTCTTTGGAAGGCGCCATGAGATCGAGCCGACACCACACCACCCGCCCCTTTGGTCAGCGCGCCCGCCGTGGCGTGCTCCTCAGTGCGATGTTGACTGCCGCATCCCTGCTCATCGCCCCCTCCGGTGCTTTGGCAGGACCGACGCCCGTGGATCTCGGAACCGCGGAGCCCTTCGCGATCCTGAGTGGAACCGGGGTCACCGACAGTCCGACGTCCGTCATCTCCGGCGATGTGGGGGTGGACCCAACCGGTGGAGCCTCGATCACCGGTCTGCTCTGTGGCCAAGTGACCGGGACGATCTACGACAACGATGGTGGTGGCGACCCGTGCTTCACCACGGACGCCGGTCTCCTCCTCGGCGCGAAGAATGCGTTGACCGCCGCATACATCGACGTTGGCTCTCGAACGCCAGTCACCATCGTGCCAACCGAGCTCGGCAACACCACCCTCATCCCGGGCGTGTACGCCGCAGCCTCGACCACGTTCGGCCTCTCGAACATCGGGCCGCTCGTGCTGGATGCCCAAGGTGATCTCAACGGCGTGTTCATCTTCCAGATGGCGGCCGCGGGCACCGGGCTGACGGTGGGACCCGGTGGGGCGGTGTCGCTGATCAATGGTGCGCAGGCCTGCAACGTCTGGTGGTGGGTCGATACAGCCACGATCAACACTGGCGCAACGTTCGTGGGCACCATCCTGGCGCTCACCTCGATCACGGTCGCGGACGACTCGGACGTCCAGGGAAGGCTCCTGGCGCGGAACGGCAACGTGACCTTGATCAACGACACGATCACACGGCCCACGACATGTGTGGTTGCTGCAGTCGCGCCGACCACACCGACCGCCGGGACCCCGTCGACCTCCGGGACCCCGTCGAGCGCGGGGACCGCGCCGATCGTCCCGATCACCGCGACCCCGAGGACCACCGGTTGAGGCCACCGGGCTGATCCGAGGAAGCACTCAAGTTCCCCGCCTGTTGGTCGATAGCCCAGGGGAATAAGAGCGCTCGCCTCGAGCAGACGTCAGTCTGATCGAGCGGCCGCGTCACCGTCTTGGTGACGTCTCGGGGTCCTAGATCACGCCCTCAACGCTCCTAGGAAACAAGGAGTGTGGGCCATGACAGGTCCTGTCAACAAGCCCCCTCGCGGGCGCAAGATCCTTCGAGTCCTCACGACCGCGTTCGCCGCGGCCGCGTTGGTCGTCAGCGGCGCGGTCGTGCTGGGCACGACTGCGGAGCCGGCATCGGCTGCGTTCATCCCGGTCGACCAGTGCAACGGCGTGCTCGCGACGCCGGGCACGGTGACGGTGTGTCGAGTCACGGTCGTCAACAACCTGACCGACGACCCGCTGACCACCAACTCGATCGTCACGGTGACCGACTTCACCGGTGCAACCACGATCACGCCGTCGGCCGACATCGTCACCTCGGTGACGCAGTGCAACGGCGTGGGCATGGACGGCAGCACCGTGCAGTGCTACGTGGACATCACGAACAACATCTCCACGAACGGGGCACTCGCAGCGACCGCGGCGACGGTCAACCAGTGCCAAGCCAATCAACCAGACGGCTTGGGCAGTACGTCGCCGATCGACCACTCCTGCAACCCCTTCTCCAACACGAGTGGTGCCACGATCACCCAGTGCAACGGCACGGGGAACGGTGGCGGCCTCGTCGAAGTGGTGCCTGACTTCTCGCACTGCCTCGCCTCGGGCACCGTGAGTGCGTCGCTGCTCGTGACCGTCAACCAGTGCAACGGCTCGGTCAACGGTGGCGGCAGTCGGGTGGACTGCAGAACGGCCATGACGACCAACGTCGTCGACACCGCCCTCCTCGGCGGGCCGCCGTCCGGCACCCCCACGGGTGGCACCGGTGGCACCGACGGCTCGGGCAGCTCCGGAACTCCAGGGCGAATCACGCCGATCGTTGGCGTGCCCAACCTCACTGGCTGAGCGGTGCCAACGACATCTACGAAGGCCGAGTGGGTCGCGGACAACGCGACTCACTCGGTCGAAGCGTTGTTCGATGCGGCACCCGACGCGATCATCACGGTCGGGGTCGACGGTCGCATCGTGCTCGTCAACGCGCAGACCGAGCGACTCTTCGGCTACCCGCGCGACGAGCTGATCGGCGAGTCGATCGAGGTGCTGGTTCCCGAAGCTGATCGGGCCGGACACTCCGAGCACCGGGCGAGCTATGCCGTGGATCCTCAGCCCCGAACGATGGGTCCCGGCCGGCACCTCATGGCTCGCCATCGGGATGGATCCGAGTTCCCGGCCGAGATCCGGCTGAGCGCGGTGGAGACCGACGCCGGCGTGCTCATGTCGGCGTCTGTGCGCGACGTCTCGCTGCGCCTCGAGGCCCAGGCGGAGGACGAGCGGCTCCGCGCCGAGGTCGAACGTGAGCGCACCGATGCGCAGCTCCACCAGTCGCAACGGCTCGAGAGCCTCGGGCAGCTCGCCGGTGGCGTCGCCCACGACTTCAACAACCTGCTCGCCGTCATCATCAACTACGCGGCGTTCGTCGGTGAGGAAGTGGCCGCCGCCGCGAATAAGCCGGGTGGCGAACATTGGAACGCGGTGCACCGCGATCTCGAGGAGATCTCGCGGGCTGGCGACCGAGCCACTCGTCTCATCCACCAGCTGTTGGCTTTCGCGCGACGCGAGGTGGTGCGTCCTCAGGTGCTCGTCTTGAACGATGTCGTGGCCGAAGTGGAGGACCTGTTGCTGCGCACGTTCGGCGAGGGCGTCGAGCTGACGACGAACCTGGCCGACGATCTCTGGCCGGTGCTTGCCGATCCAGGTCAGATCGAGCAGGTGCTCGTGAACCTGGCGGTCAACGCACGCGACGCGATGCCCGAGGGTGGGAGCCTGGTGATCGACACCGCCAACGTCGTTGCCGACGAGAACTTCGCGGTTCGTCATCCCGGCCTCGAGCCGGGACGGTTCGTACGCATACGCGTCAGCGACACTGGCGGAGGGATGACGTCGGAAGTGATCGGCCGCGCCTTCGAGCCGTTCTTCACCACCAAGGTCAAGGGCGAAGGCTCGGGACTGGGCTTGGCGACCGTCTACGGAATCATCACCCAGGCCGGCGGGTACGCGGAGATCTACTCCGAGCCCGGCTTCGGCACCACGTTCAGCGCGTTGCTCCCGGTGACGGACAAGGTCGAGGCACCGATCGAGCGCCCGGTCGAGATCCGACGCCGTAGCGGCGGGGGCATGGTGCTCGTGGTTGAGGACGAGGACGCGATTCGTGAAGTGACGCGCCGGATCCTTGCTCGCAACGGGTACGAGGTGATCACCGCCGAGCACGGACCGAGCGCGCTTGAGATCGCCGACACGTACGACGGCACGATCGACCTGTTGCTCACCGACGTGGTCATGCCGCAGATGCTGGGCAAGGAAGTCGCAGAGCGGATCACGCAGATGCGCCCGGGAATCCGCGTGCTCTACATGTCGGGGTACGCCCAACCGGTGCTCGCCTCGCCCGGCACGCTCGACCCCGGTGTGCTTCTGGTGGAGAAGCCGTTCTCCGAAGCGGCACTGTTGGCCAAGGTGCGTGAGGCCCTCGATGGCGTCTGATCCGCAGCCGGCTATCCGACGCGGTGTGCTCGTCGTCGAAGACGACGAAGAAGTGCGCCTGGTGGTCCATCGCGCACTCGAAGACGAGGGCTTCCACGTTGACGAGGCGGTGAACGGAGTTGACGCGCTACAAGCCGCGAACGAGAACCCTCCCGACGTCGTGATCCTCGACCTCGGACTTCCCGATTTGAGTGGCATCGACGTGCTCACTCGGCTGCGTCGATCCAGTGGGGTCCCGGTGCTCGTGCTGAGCGGACGTGCCGAGGAAGCAGATCGGGTTGCCGCGCTCGAGCTCGGTGCCGACGACTACGTGGTCAAGCCGTTCTTTGCGCGTGAGCTCGCGGCTCGCGTTCGCGCCTTGTTGCGCCGTGGCCCCGTCGAGCCGATCCTCGAACCGCTCGTCTTCACGGATCTCACGATCGATCCCCTTGCCCGTGAGGTGACAGTGCGGGGCACGAAGGTCGAGCTCACGGCCAAGGAGTTCGACCTGTTGGTCGAGCTCGCGTCGCATCCGCGACAGGTCGCGACGCGCGCGAACCTGCTGCGGGACGTGTGGCAATCGTCGGCCGAGTGGCAGGACTCCGACACGGTCACCGAGCACGTCCGTCGGGTCCGCCGCAAGATCGAGGCGAACCCCGAGGTGCCCTCGATGATCCGGACGATCCGCGGTGTCGGGTATTGCTTCGAGCCGGACGCCGATTCCTGACCGATCCGTTTCGATCCTCCAGACGCATCGATGGTGCGATGGGAGTCGGCCGGGAGAGCTCAGGAGGCGGGCACGGCCAGGGTGTCGAGCCAGGCCTTCCAATCGGGCTGCGCACGCTCGACGTATGCCGCGGCGTCGTCCGAGAAGAGGTACCCCGTGATGAACACCATCGTCGGTCCTCCATCGGGACCATGGACCGCGAACGCGAGGTAACCAGGTACCGGCTCCGAGAGCCGCACGAGGAGCCCACTCGGCTCGGGCGGGTTGCCGAGCCGCTCGATGGTGCCCGCGATCCCGCGCGCCGCAATGGCTTGTCCGACCGATTCGGCGCCGAGGTCGCGGCGCATCGCGGCCCACACCTCGTCGCGGGGACGATCGACAGTGGCGAAGACCACGAGCGACGTGACTCGCTGGCCTGGGAAGTTCGCGAGGTACAAGCGGAGGTGCTCGAAGTACGGACGCCATCCCTTCTCCATGTCGTCGAAGAACTCCTGCTCCCAATCGGCGCCGGTGCCGAAGGCGCTGCTCACCACGCGCAGCACGCACGTGCCGCCCGACTTCGCCTCGACGATGAACTCGGTCGCGATCTCCGAGACCGATGCTGGGTCGTGGCCCGAGAGCGAGGCCCAGTCGGGCTCGACGTAGGCGAAGCGGTGTGGAGGATCCCAACCGGTGATCGTGCCCGGCGAGTCGTCGTCGCCCATGTGCAGCAGGACCTTGCCGCCTTCGCGCTCCTCCACCTCCGTCGGCATGAACCACGACGTGATCCCGTTGCCGGTCGCGATGGCATCCCAAATCTGGTCGGGCGTGCCCGGCAGCTCGAAGGTCATCTCCATCCGCAGGGGGACGTTCGGAGTGGGCTTGGGTGTGGTCACGGTGTCTCCTCGGGTCCGAGTTGCTCGGTTGGCTTGGGGTGAGCGGCAACGACGAGGCGGTGGGGCCGCCCGTCGTCGTGGTGGTAGCGCGCCGCGAGCTCGAGCATCGCGGCGGTGAGATCGTCGGCGAACGCAGCGCGGTCTTCGGGCGACCGGAATCGGATCTCAGTGTCGATCGCCATCGTGGGGAGACGCTTGCCGGCGGCCTCGGCGCGTCGGTCGAGGGAGCCGACCTCGCGCACCACCCGGCCGGCCAGCGCGATGAGGTGCCGGGCGGAAAGCCGATCCGCGCGTTCGGGGTCGACGGCCGACTCGTCGAGCGCGGCAGGGGAGACCACGTAGGTCGCCGCAGTCGCTTGGAGCACTCGCTCGGTGATGCCACCCCACTTGCGCTCCTCGGCGAGCTCCACGAGCCCGTGCGCTTCGAGCGCATGCAAGTGGTAGTTGACCTTCTGACGGCTGATGCCGACGCGCGTGGCGAGGGCGGCCGCGGAGCCGGGCTCCACCAGCTCCGCGAGCAGCCGAGCTCGGGTGGGGTCGAGCGCCACGGCGGCGGCGGCGGGGTCTTCGATGACTTCGACGTCGTGCACGAGAGCCATCCTCGCGCTTGACAGGTTATCTTGTCAAGGGCCCAGCCGAGCTTGCACCGCTCGCGCGAAGCGGTCGGCCGAGCCGGGTGCGGTGGCGAGGAAGAACGAAGGCTCGGCAAGCTCGAGCTCGAGGACACAGGGTCGACCGTCGGCGCCCGGCACGAGGTCAACGCGTCCATAGAGGAGATCGGGAGCGCACGCGCCGATCGCGATGTCGGCGACGAGCCGCTCGTCGTCGGTGGGCTCGCGAGCAGTGATCTCCTCCTGGGCAAAGAACTCGTCGGTTGGGGGAGCATCGAGGGTGAGGATCGGCGCTTTGCGGAACGCGTGGGAGAGCGCGCCATCGAAGTAGACGAGCCCAGTCTCGCCGTGAGTGTCGATGCCGTGGAGGTAGGGCTGCACCATCACGGCGCGGCCGGCGGAAAGTAAGTCGCTCGCGTGCTGCTCCGCGGCGCGCCGGTCCGAGTGTCGGGCGGTGTCCTTGGACCCGGCCGAGACGACCGGCTTCACCACGAGCTCACCCTCGGGATGATCGAGATGCGGGGCCGGGCCGTGGGGCTCGAAGAACTCGGTCGGCACGACGGGCACTCCACGCTCGGCCAGATCGTTGAGGTAGCGCTTGTTCGTGCTCCAACGCACGATGCTCGCCGGGTTGAGCACGCGCACTCGCTGCTCCGTCGCGTCGAGCCACCCGAGGAACTCGTCGTAGCGCGGCACGTAGTCCCAGGTGGATCGCAGCACGGCGAGCTCGAAGGACTCCCATGCGATCTCGTCGTCGTCCCAGCATGGCGCCTGCGCGTCGATGCCCAAGTGCTCCAACGCCTGCAGCAATGGTTCGAGATCCTCGTCGGTGCCGAGCGCGGCTCGGGCCGTGACGAGCGCGACGCGATTATTGGGTCTCACGCGGTGCTTCAGCAGTCGGCCATGGCGCGCAACGAGATGCACAACTCGTGCCGGCGGCCAGGGCCGAGTGTGCCGATGCGACGCACGAGCATCGCCTTCGGGATCGCGAGCAGCGCGTCGGTGGCTGCAACTGACTCGACCGTAAGCCCTTCGTCGGGCCCGAGTCGGATCTCGGTCGGGATCCCGCGCACTGTGCGAGTGACCGGTGCTGCGACGACCGTGCGCAGCACCGGGATCGCTTCGTTCCGAGTCATGACGAGGTACGGCCGCCCCTTGGCGTCGGGCGTTTCTCCCCACCACACGTCGCCCTGGGCGGGCTCGCTCACCATGGCTCCTCTTCGATCGAACGCACCGCCGCCGAGGTGGCGACGGCGACTTCTTCCTCCGTCTGCGGTGCGCGGCGGTAGCCAGCAGCGATCTCCGACCCGATGCGGTGCCTCGCCTCGCGCTGGCTCAACGGCG
>JANOHN010000348.1:0-3864 GCA_031406505.1 Acidimicrobiia bacterium
GCGTCGCGCGGTGAGCGCGCTGCGAGTACGCACACCTCGCGCATCTCGTGCACAAGTCCGCTCAGGCGCTCCTCGAGCTCGTGCACCTCGGCGGCCATGTGCTCGTCGGCGAAGAAGAGCGCCGCGTACGCCAGGTCGACCATCAGCTCGGAAGAGTCTTTTGCCTCCGAGAGCATGGCCTTGAGATTTCGTGGAAGCTTCTCTTCCATACCTCGGCTCACTCGCTTCGGGCCAGGATACCTGGCCCGCGGTCGCTCGCTCCCCTGTTCGCTGCGCTCACGACAGGCCCAGTATTGCCAGAGAAACCATGAGCGACGCCGCCCCGAGGAAGTCGGAGGCCGACGACACCATGGGGATGCCGTTGTTGTCGGGGTCCCAGCCCAACCGGTATGTGATGAGCGCGCCGAAGTACGCAACGACGCACGACAGGCCCGTTGCCAGCGTTCCGGCCAGCATCATGAGTCCGAGCATCTCGAACACGCCCGGGCTCGCGATCCCGGCGATGACCGCGATCACGTCGGCGGCGATGCCGAGCACGAGGAAGATCGGCATCGCGATCACGTAGACGAGCGTGACGTCTTCCACCACTGGCCGCGGGTTGAAGCGATCGGGACGCACGAGACCGAGGTGCAGCTTCGTCGAGACGCGCGCCGAGAGGATCCCGGCGAGTGATCCCGACAACGACAGGAGCGGCGGGATCACGATGAGCAGCGCCGGCTCGGCCGAGAGTGATCCGAACCGCGACTGGATCGTCACGCCCGCGAACGTGCTGAGGATGCCTGCTGCAACGAGGAACGGGACGGACTCGCGCGCGATACGGCGCATCGTGGGGAGGTGACTCCGGATCGCCGCGACGAGCACGCCGGCGCTGCCGATCACGCACGCGATCGCAAGCACCGTGATCATCCAGTCGGCCGCGTCGATCACGAGCAACGCGGCGAGAAAGAGGCTGGGCAGCGTGATCATGTCGCCGGCCGCGGTGACGACCGGTGCTGCCACGTTGTCGAGGTCCCAGTCGCGTCGCACGCTGAGTGCCGCGACACCCACCGTGATCACCATGACCACGAGCGTGGGGATCAAGCCCCCGATCACCGACACCACGATGAACTCGCGGGTCGACATCGCATTGCGCACGCCGAACGACTCCGCCACGCCCTTGGCCACGAGCGCGAGGAGGAGTGAGACTCCGAGCGACAGGGCCGAGGCCGCCCACAGGTTCTGGCCCACCTCGGTGTCGCGCCGGGCCGACAGGCGGAACGTGCCCGTGGCGACGGCCGTCCCCATGCGACTGCCAAGCGCGCCGTACACGTTGCCGCGCAAGCCGACGGCGGCAGGAACGAGGACGAGCAGACCGGGGAGCTGTTGGAGCGTGCCGGTGATGGAGCCGAGCGTTACGCCGGCAGCGAGACCCGTCGCGGTGCTGAGCAGATGCGCGACGAAGCCAGCACGGAAGCCGGCTGGGTCCGCGCGGACGAGCGCGAGGAACCGCCGCACGACGCGGAGGCGGCGAAGCATTGCTTCGGACTCGGAGGCTCGTTCATCGGTTCATGCTCCATACTTTTTGTCGCGCTCGCTCTGCGCCAGGATACCTGGCGCAGCTCTTCGAGACGCTCGCCAGCGACTGCGAGCGCCTTCGGCGCCGCCGCCCTAATGAAAATCGCGGGACTTGAGGAGGGCAGCGGGACGGAGATCGAGAGGTTCGATGCGGTGCGCGAGGAGGTTGATCACACCTTGCTGACGTTCGAGCATGCCGCGCACGATGAGTGCAGGTGAGGTGCGCGCCACCCTGCGAAAGCGCTTCCACACATCGGGCGTGCAGACCACGTTCACGAGCCCGGTCTCGTCCTCGAGGTTGATGAACACCACGCCCTTGGCAGTCTCCGGCTGCTGGCGGTGAGTGACGACCCCACCCACCTCGACCACCGTGCGGTGCGACAGCCCTCGCAACGCTTCGGCCGTGACGGCACCCCGCGCGAGAAGCGCTTCGCGTACGAACTCGGTGGGATGTCGGCTCGGTGACAGCCCGGTGGACCAGAGATCGGCCTTCGTCTCCTCGATCACGTCCATCCCCGGCAGCCGCGGGGCCTCGACGCCCGTGACCACGCCGGGCAGCGTGCCCGGTCGGGCGTCACGCAACGCACCGGCCGCCCACAGGGCCTCGCGGCGTTCCACGCCGAGCGACCCGAAGGCGCCCGCGGTGGCCAGTGTCTCGAGCGCGTCACCAGGAGCGTTGGTGCGGCGGGTGAAGTCCTCCAGGTCGGTGAACGGGTGGTCCGTATCGCGCGCCGCTTCGATGCGGTCGAGCAGTGCGGTGGAGAGCCCGCGCACGTAGCGCAAGCCGATGCGCAGGGCGTGCGTGGACGGGTCGGCGTGCCAGCCGTCGCGCGGGAATCCCACGGGACCGGCGTCGGCCGTGCGCCCTTCGAGAGTGCAGTCGGTGCGCGACACATTCACATCGGGACCGATGACCTGCACACCGTGGCGCACGGCATCCCTGACGAGCGTGTGCGGCGAGTAGAAGCCCATCGGCTGGGCGTTCAGCAGCGCGCACGCGAACTCGGTCGGGTAGTGGAGCTTCACCCACGAGCTCGAGTACACGAGGTAGGCGAAGCTCACTGAGTGGCTCTCCGGGAACCCGAACTGCGCGAACGCTTCCAGCTTGTGGGCGATCTCGGTGGCCGCGTCCACGTCGATCCCGCGCTCGGCCATGCCCGCCATCAGCCGGTCGTGCATCGCCGCCATGCGCTGCTTCGACCGCTTCGAGCCCATCGCCTGGCGCAGCTGGTCGGCCTCACCGGGCGTGAAGCCGGCCGCGTCGATGGCGATCTGCATGAGCTGCTCCTGGAACAGCGGCACACCGAGCGTCTTGCGCAGGCAGGGCTCGAGGATCGGGTGCAGGTACGTGACGGGCTCCTCACCCGTGCGCCGTCGGAGATAAGGGTGCACGGAGCCGCCTTGGATCGGCCCCGGACGGATGAGCGCGACCTCCACCACGAGGTCGTAGAAGACGCGGGGTCGCAGTCGCGGCAGCGTGCCCATCTGCGCGCGGCTCTCCACCTGGAACACGCCGATGGTGTCGGCCGCGCACAGCAGGTCGTACACCTCGTCTTCCTGCGGGATGGTCGCGAGGTCGATCTCGATCCCCTCGTGCTCGCGCACGAGATCGACCGCGAGATGCAGCATCGTGAGCATCCCGAGCCCGAGCAGGTCGAACTTCACGAGACCGGCGGATGCGCAGTCGTCTTTGTCCCACTGGAGCACCGAGCGGTCCTCCATGCGCGCCCACTCGACCGGCGCGAACTCCACGAGCGGGCGGTCGGCCATCACCATGCCGCCCGAGTGGATGCCGAGGTGACGAGGGAAGTCGAGCACCTGCGTGGCCAGATCGAGCACGAGCTCGGGCACTGCCACTCCTTCTTCTTTGGCCCCTTCGAACGCGCCGTGGTCACGCCCCCAGCGGTCGATCCACTTGGTGAGCGCGTCGGCGTGACCGGGTGAGAGGCCCGCGACCTTCGCCATCTCTCGGATGGCCGAGCGGGGCCGGTACGTGATCACGTTGGCAACCTGTGCGGCACGGTCGCGCCCGTACTTCTCGTAGACGTACTGGATGACCTCTTCTCGGCGCTGATGCTCGATGTCGAGATCGATGTCGGGCGGGCCGTCACGCTCGGGAGAGAGAAAGCGCTCGAACAACAGACCGAGCGCGACCGCATCGGCCTTCGTGACACCAAGGGCGTAGCAAACTGCGCTGTTCGCCGCGCTGCCTCTTCCCTGGCAGTAGATGTCGTGGGTTGTGCAGAACTCGACGATGTCGACGAGCAAGAGGAAATAACCGGGGAACCCGAGCTGCTCGATCACCGCGAG
>JANOHN010000001.1:0-10678 GCA_031406505.1 Acidimicrobiia bacterium
TACGCGGCTCGCGCCGCGGTTGAGGTCTCGATGGAGGCGGTGCAGGTGTTCGGCGGCAACGGCTACATGTCGGAGTTCCAGGTCGAGCAGCTCGCCCGTGACGCGAAGGTGCTCCAGATCTACGGCGGGACCGACGAGATCCAGATCACTCACATCGCGAAGTCGCTGCTTGCGACGTAGCGGCGGCATTCGGGATCTCGGGGCAGAGGGCCAAGGGTCGATCTCTGCTAATGTTCATGCCGAATTAGAGGTGAGGTCGCCTGATGCTGCCCAAGTCGACAAAGGTCATCTCGGTCGATGACCACGTGGTCGAGCCGCGTCACGTGTGGCAGACCCATCTCCCAGAGAAGTTCCGGGAAGCGGGGCCCCGCATCATCGAGCGCGAGGACGGGGCCGAGTGCTGGCTCATGGAGGATGCGGTCTATCCAGTCAGCCTGATGGGCAGTCCGGTGACTCGCCAGTTCAAGAGCGGCGGCACGGGCGAGGAGGTCTTCGCCCGCCGGTACGACGACACGATTCCTGCGGCCTACGAGCCGGGGCCGCGGCTCGAGGCCATGGATATCGACGGAATCGAGGTCGAGCTCAACTTCCCGAGCTCGTTCCCGCGATTCGCCGGTGTTCGGTTCCTGGAGATCAAGGACAAGGAACTCGCGTTGGCCGTCGTGCGCGCCTACAACGACTGGATGATCGACGAGTGGTGCGCGACCGATCCGACGCGCTTCATCCCTGTGGTGCTGACCCCCCTGTGGGATCCGCAGCTCGGGGCCGAGGAGATCCGGCGAACCGCGGCCAAGGGCGCCAAGGCGATCTCATTCCCCGAGAACCCGGCTCCGTTGGGCATGCCCTCGTTCTGGACCGACCATTGGGATCCGGTCTTCGCGGCGGCGCAGGAGACGGGAATGCCCTTGTGCCTGCATGTCGGGACGTCAGGGTCGCTACGAAAGACGGCGCCGGAGTCGAGCAAGCCGACGGAGATCGCCCTGTCGGGCGTGTGCGCAATGATGTCGTGTGCCGATCTGATCTTCTCCGGGATCGTCGACCGTCACCCAGCGATCAAGATCGCGCTCTCCGAAGGTGGAAGCGGGTGGGCGGCGTACCTCGTGGAGCGGATGGACTACACGTGGAACCGCACCCGCTTCGAGGTTGGAATGTCGCTCGCGCCGTCCGAGGTGTTCCAGCGGAACTTCTGGACGTGCTTCATCAGTGACGAGGCGGCGGTCGAAGCTCGCTATCGCATCGGCGTCGACAAGCTGATGTTCGAGACCGACTTTCCGCACAACGACTCGAACTACCCGCACGCCCGGAAGCTGCTCGAGCAGACGTTGGCTGACGTGCCCGATGACGAGGCCAGGCAGATCGCCGAGCTCAATGCTCGGCAGGTGTTCAACTTCTTCGGGTCGTGATTGCGGCGGACCCTTACGGGTCGACCGGAGGTGATGCGCAGTGACAACATCGATCGAGTCGGTTGAGTACGACGACATCTGGAAGTCCATGGTCTCGGTCGATGACCACGTGGTGGAGCCCACGACGCTCTGGACCGAGCGGTTGGCCAACGCCGACCAGGCGCATTGCCCGCGCGTCGTGAGGATGAGCATCGCCGACGCCGCGCAAGAGGCGCTGTTAGGTGTCTATAGCGCGCTGCATCTGGACGCGCAGGCGGACGGATGGATCGACGTCTGGCGCTACGAGGATGTTCGCTTCCCGATGATGCGTTCGTTTGCGTCGGCGGGGGTCGCCGAAGGCGATGTCGAAGTGACGCCGATCATCTATGACGACATGCGTCCCGGTTGCTACGAGCCCGAAGCCCGGCTCGCGGACATGACCGAGGATGGGGTCGACATCTCGCTGTGCTTTCCCAACATCTTTGTGCGGTTCTGCGGACAGCGGTTCCTGGAAGCCAAGGACAAGGAGCTGGCCGCGCGCTGCGTGAGTGCGTACAACGACTGGTTGCGAGAAGCGTGGGTGGCGCCGTCTGGCGGGCGTCTGGTCGGTGCCCACATCATCCCGCTGTGGGATCAACACCTCGCGACGCAGGAGGTTGAGCGAATCGCAGGTGATGCCCGCGTTGTGTGCTTCTCGGAGATGCCGACGCGACTCGGCCTTCCGTCGATCTACAGCGGGAGCTGGGATCGCGTGTTCGCGGCATGCGAGGCCAACGACATCGTCGTCGCGATGCACATCGGCTCGAGTTCCACACAGCCGACATCGAGTGACGACGCGCCACCGTTGCTCCGTCTGACGAACAACTACACGGCCTCGTCACTGTCGCTGAGCGACTGGCTGCTCTCCGGCGTCCTCGAACGTTTCCCCAAGTTGAAAATCGCACTCGCGGAAGCGCAAGCAGGTTGGATCCCGTACTTGGTCGATCGGCTCGACCGCGGCTGGCACCGCAACGACCCGTATCTGTTCAGCGAGCAGGTGTCGCGGACGCCCCGTCCCCCGAGCGAGTACCTGCACGATCACGTCTTTGTCTGCGTCTTCGACGATCCCATCGCGATGGCCCACCTCGATGTCATCGGTGAGGACAACATCTGCTTCGAGACCGACTACCCGCACCCGGATGGGAGTTGGCCCGACTCGCGGCTGGTGGCTGAACGTCAGACGAAGAATCTGTCGCCTGAGCTGCGCGCCAAGGTCCTGCGCCACAACGGGCTTCGCATGCTCGGATTGGGTTGATGCGCGTCAGTCGTTGCCGCGCTGCGCGAGGAACTGCTCCTTGTTGAGGTAGCCAACCTTGTTGGTGGGTCGGAAGTTGAGGAAGGTGCAGCCTTCGGGTCCGGTCTTGAAGCCGTACAAGGTGTTCTTGGCGACGAACAGGGCGTCGCCGGGGCCGAGTGTCCTGGCGCCGAGCAGGATCTGGCCGTCGAGGACGTAGGCGATCTCGTCCTCCGTGTGTGCGTGGGGCTCGACTTCGGCGTTGGGGCCGAGCTCGATCCGAAACAGCTGGAGGGCTTCCCCGTCGAGCGGGAAGTACGGAAGCTTGTCGACGGGATACTTCGCGTCGCGGTATGCGGCGGCGTCCCCGGATTGCGATCCGGCGACCGATCGATCTTGCGCCTCAGCTGCTGAGACGACACTCACCTTTCCCATCGTGCTTTCTCCCTTGGTTCGGACTGGCGGCGCGCGGCGAGCCGGGCTACACGGGCTCCGCAATCGGAGCAGCGCCACTCGACTGCGGCGGACGACGTCGCGCTGCGCCCACCGGCCACACTTCAGGATTCGCGATGTGATCGGGCCGGACTCCCCGCAATGCCTCGAGGACCTGCGTGGACACGGCCTGAGCGAGGAGGTCGAGGTCCTCGACGGTGCCTCCGCCAATGTGTCGGGTGAGCACGACGTTCTCCATGTCGTACAGCGGGTGGTTCGGAGGAGCGGGCTCGGGATCCCACACGTCGAGACCAGCGCCTGCGAGCCAGCCATTCTGGAGGGCGGTCACGAGCTCCTTCTCGTTCACGATGCCGCCGCGAGAGGAGACGATCATGTACGCAGAGGTCTTCATCTTGCGGAGGTGGTGCTCACGGATGAGGTCGCGGGTCTCGTCGTTGAGCGGGCAGGTGATCGCGACGAAATCACTTTGAAGGAGCATTGTCTCGAGGCCGCGGAGCAGCTCGACGCCTTGCCGGCTCGCTTCGCTGACGGCGAAGTACGGGTCGAATGCCAACACACGCATTCCAAACCCGATCCCGCACTTGTGCGCCAGATCGCGACCGATGAACCCGAACCCGACGATCCCCACCGTCTTGCCGTGCAGCTGATTGCCGTACCCGCCTTGGCTTGGCGGGGGGTACTCCTTGTGGGTGTGAAAGTAGCGGTCGTAGTAGGCGATCCGCTTCGACAAGGAGATCATGAGTCCGATCGCGTGCTCAGCCACCGACCGGTACGCGGCGCCGGCCGCATGCACCACAGGGACACCACATTCCGTCGCCGCGGCAACGTCGATGCGGTTCGTTCCCGAACCGGGGCTGCCGATCACTTCGAGGCGACGGGCGCTCTGGATCCATGTCGCGGTGAGGACGGCGGGAGCCTGCGCGTAGATGCCTTCCACCTCGGGGAGCACCCGCTGCAGCTCGTCCTCGTCGATCTGGTCGGCGCGAACAAGATCCACCTCGCGGCGAAGGATCTCGTCCGCGACCGGCGAGATCGGGCCCGGGAGCAGGACGCGCTTGCGCGCCGCGCCTCCCGACTCCGTGGCCCCGGTGCTCGTCGACGCCATGGGGACTCCTTGATCCCGGATTGCCGGCAACCTACACGGGGCCGTCGAGAGCACAATCCATGCGAATGGTTCGCGTATTTTCTAGCACACAGGCCTTGAACCAGTAGTGAGAGGTTGGAGCGGATGAAGATAGGTGCCGCAGCGATGCCGCGGTCGGTGAAGCACACGGTGGAGGTCGCGCGCGTCGCTGACGAAGCAGGATTCGATGCCTTCGGGATCGGGGACGGTCCGTTCCTTCATCACGACGTGTACGCGTCGACGACCGCTGCGCTCTTGGCAACCGAACGCGTTCCCATCGGCCCGTTCGTGACGAATCCCGTGACGCGCCACTGGAGCGCGCACGCGTCCACCGCGCGAGCGTTGGAAGAGCTCGCGCCCGGCCGCTTCCTCTTCGGTGTCGGCACCGGCGATGGTGCCGTGCGTTCGGTCGGCCTGGCTCCCATGCGTTGGTCGGACCTTGCGCTGACAGTGGCCAAGATCCGCGAACGAACGCCGGTCAGCATGCCTGTGCATTGCACGGTCTCGGGGCCTCACGGAGCCCAGGCTGCGGGTGCATTCGCCGACGTCGTTGTCGTCGCGACTGGCGCAGACGCCACGGCGATTCGGACATTGGGTGCTCTCGCACGCGATGCGTCCGGAGGTGCAGCGTCACAACTAGAGATCTGGACCATGATCCCGACGCTCGTGGTCGACGACGATGACGAGGTTGCTTCCGCGCGCGAAGCGATGCGGATTGCTGCGTACTCCACCGCACATTTCGCCTTCGCCGGCACATTCGCGAGCAAGAACGTGCCCGAGGAGTATCAACCCGTGATTCGCGACTGTCTGTCCACGTACGACTACAACTTTCACGGGGTTGCCTCTGACGACAATCCGAATCCCCGAGCCTTCGACGACCATCCCGAGGTCGGGGACTACCTCCGGGATCGCATGTGCCTGGTCGGCACCGGAACCGCGATACGCGAGGCGGTGCTTCAACTCGCGGAGGATGCTGGTCTCCAGGGCATCTGGTTTCCGACGCAGACACCGGACCACGCCATGCGGCTGGCCCGCGCACTTCGCTGAGCTCACGCGCCTGGTCTGGTCCGGGCGGGGGAACCGTCGGATCCGTGTATGGGGACGTGCGTTGCTCGGCGATTGCTTATGGACTTGGCAGAGTGCCGAGGTAGGCCTGCTCCAGTGTCTCGGATTGCTCCTGGAGCTCGCGCGCGGCCCCATGCAACACGATCGACCCGTGGTTGAGGACTGCCGCTTCGTCGGCGATCTCGAGTGCGAGTCGCACGTGTTGCTCGACGAGCACGACCGCGCACCCGTGTTCGGCTGCGATACGGCGGACAGCGCCGAACAAGGCCTCGACGACGAGAGGTGCGAGGCCCATGCTCAATTCGTCAACGAGGAGCACCTTGGGTTGCTGCATCAAAGCGCGCGCCATCGCGAGCATCTGCTGTTCGCCGCCCGAAAGCGCGCCGGCACGCAGGTTCCAGCGCGGTTCGAGCGCGGGGAAGATCTCGAGCATCGAGCTCGGCGTGGGCCCGTGCTTGCGCGCGGGAACCTGGAGGTTCTCCTTGACGGTCAGTGACGTGAAGAGGCAGCGGTTGTCGGGCACGAGCACGACGCCGGCGCTATTGGCTGCGGACGCACGGCCGTTCGGCAGGGTCGTGCCGTCGACAGTGACCGTCCCGCCGAGCGCCGGGAGCATTCCCGCGACCGTGAGCATCAGCGTCGTCTTCCCGGCGCCGTTGGGGCCGAGGAGCGCGAGGATGCGGCCGGCGTCGACTGCGAGTTGGACATCGCGGAACGCCGTGACGCGGCCGCGGCCGCCCGTGAGGGACGAGCACGCGAGTCGGTGCATCAAGTGACCTCGGAGGTCGGATCGTGCAGGGTGCCGAGATAGGCCTTGGCGACGCCAGCGTCACTTCGGATGGACGCGGCATCGCCCTCGGCAATGATCTTGCCGAAATCGAGGACGTACACGTAGTCGCAGAGGTTGAGAACGAGGGCAACGTCGTGGTCGACGAGCAGGACTCCCGTGCCAGTGTCGGCAATCGCGCGAATGCGCTGCCCGAGCAATTCGCTCTCGCCGGTGTCGAGACCTGCCGCGGGCTCGTCGAGCAGCAGGATGCGCGGCTGAGCGGCGCACGCGCGTGCGATAGAGACGAGCTGGCGCTCGCCTTGGCTGAGGTCACCAGCAGCGCGATCACGGAGCCGGGCGATCCCGACCAGCTCCAGCGCGTGGGTCACTGTTGTTCCCCGATCGTGAGCGTTCGCCGCGACCACGGAGACACTCATGTTCTCCTCGACGCTGAGGTCGTCGTAGAGCTCGAGGGATTGGAAGGTGCGGGCCATGCCGCGCCGGACCCGTGCATGCGGTGGCAATCCGCGCACTGGTTCGCCGGCTACCTCAACGTCGCCCGTGGCCTTCGTGAAGCCCGTGACGGCGTCGATCACGCTCGTCTTGCCCGCGCCGTTGGGACCGATCAGCCCGATGACCTGCCCCGGCGACATGGATAGCGTGACGCCATCCACCGCGACCACGCCGCCGTAGCGAACAACGAGGTCGCGCACGATCAACAGTGGACGATCGTCTTGCGGGTCCAGTGGCGTTACCCGCGCGCCTGGCGCGGGCGCGGGCGCGGCGTCCCGCTTGCGCCAGCGGCGCTGGAGGAAGGAATCAGGGACACGGGCTGCGAGCTGGTGGAAATAGTGCGCGAGACCCTCGGGGTTGCGGATGAGGGTGAAGATCAAGAGGACGCCGCTGATGACTCCGAACCACGCGCCGACATGGACCGAGCGGTCGAGTGCGAGGAACACGATGCCGGTGGCGGCGAGGATCCCGCCGTTGATCCCGCCGCTGACAGAGGTGATCCCGGCGAGATAGGCGGTCGACAACAGGGCGAGATTGGCGAGGGTAGAGAACTCGGCGAACTGGACGATGTGGAGGCGATAGCCGAGCAAGCAGCCCCCGAGTCCGGCGATGAACGACGCGATGGCGAAGCTCACGATCTTCACGCGAACGACGTTTACCCCCAAGCCCGCCGCCGAACGCTCGTTCGCCCGGACTGCGAGCATCGCTGAGCCGAGCGCGCTCGTCCGCAACCGGGCCACGCCGATCGCGACAACGACGAGCACGAACAGGCACATGAAACCGAACGGCAAGCGAGGAAATCCGAGCCCTTCGCCGATCGAGAGGTCGAGCCCGAACAGCTTGGGCTGCGAAATCGTTGAGCCGGCGGTGTCGACGATCTGGGTGTTGCGGAACCACACTGCCTCGATCGCGTAGGCGAAGGCGAACGTGACCACGCCGAGGCTCAGGCCGCGCAGTCGTAGCGCGGGGAGGCCCACGACTATCCCGATCAGCGTGGCGACCAGTGTCGCGAGCAGAGGTGCGAGCGGGAACGGCACTCCCCAGTCGTGGGTCAGGTTGCTGAGCATGTATGCGGCGACGCCCGCCAGCGTGACCTGGGCCACCGACACTTGACCGGCGTATCCGGTAACGACGACCAACGACAACGCGATGACGGCAGCGATGAATGTGCCGATCACTGCCACACGCCACACACCACTCGAGAGGACCAGCGCCGCGGCGCCGACCGCCGTGCTCAGCACGGCGGGCACGAGTACCCCCCGGGGGCGCGGTGCCCGACCCAGCGGAAGTCGCATGAGCCCACCCCGCTCGGGCATCGCCTTCCCCGCTATCAGCAAGGTGACCAGGATGATCACGAGCGGGATGAGCTCTGAGGATCCCGATCGGGGCAGCCACGTGTGCTCAAGCGCCTTGATCACGGCTTCGGCCTGCAGCATGCCGATCACGATCCCGGCCACGACCGTGATGACGAGGTTCTGGAACCGGCCGACCAATGCGGCGGCCAACGCGGGAACCACGAACAACGTGTAGCTGACCGGGGTCAACGGTGTGATTGGTGAAATCAGGATCCCTGCGGCGCCGGCGACGACTGCGCTGATCATCCAGTTGAGCAATGCCACTTGGTCTGGAGATACACCGCTGACGTATGCACCCGGCAAGGAATCGGCGGTGGCACGCGTGAACAGGCCGAAGCGCGTGTAGCGGAAGGCTGCGACGACGAGGAATGTCAGCACAACGATCGACAGCGCGAGATAGAAGCGGTCGGAGAGGATCGTGATCGAACCGAGCTCCCAACGCTCCACCGGAAAGATTGGAGCCACGCTCACCGGCGTGACACCTGCACGGATCGCCACCAGTTCCTGGAGGACGACGAGCACGCCGAGCGAGGCGACGGCGCGAGCCAGGGGAGGCGCGTCGCGCATAGGCCGGAACACGGCGAAGTGCAGAAGCGCCCCCAAGAGCGCGCACATCGCGAGCGCGATGCCGGCGGCCGGGACGAAGCCGAGCGGCCCGCCCAGATCGACTCGCTCGGGCAGCCCGGGAACAAGAACCAGCAGGTCGCCTTCTCGCAGCCCTGCGTAGGTGTACGCACCGAACAGCGCAGTGGCGCCCGTGGCGAAGTTGAGCACGCCGGAGCTGCGGTAGGTCAAGACGAGCGCCAGCCCCAGCGCGGCAAAGACGCCACCGTTTCCCAGACCGAGCAGCAGGGCTCCGACGTCATTCAAAAGGGCCCGCTCCAACGCTCATCGCTGCCGCGCTTCCGAGTGCTCGGTGGGCGGGCCGCGCCCTAACCCAGAAGATTATGCGTATGATTACTATCTCAGTGAGGGCCGAGCAAATGGCCCACAGAAGCGGGGGGAAGATGAAGATGCACAGCATGACGACGGCAAGGAAGGGCGCGCCGCGCCGGTCGGTAGTCCGGCGGGCGATCGTTGTCCTGCTCGCCACGGCGATGGCCCTGGCGGCCTTCGGGGGGACCGGGCTCGCCCAGAGCGGGGGCGGCAAGAACTCCGACAAGGCTCTCCTAGGACCGAAGGATCCCGCGACCGGTAGTCCGGTCAAGGTCGGCTTCGTGTTCGATGGCCGTTCCCCCAACACGGACTCGACCTATCAGCTCCATGCCAGTGAATCGATCGTGGAGTTCCTCAATCAGTACGGGCATGGGCTCGGCGGGCACCCCATCGAGCTCGTCAGCTGCGAATCCGGTCAAGCCGACGTGGCGGGGGCCACCGATTGCGCGAACCAAATGGTCCAGGCCGGCGTCCAAATGGTCGTCATGGCCGAGTCCACCGCCACGCCGACCGTGCAGCGCATCGCGACCGAGAACAGCATCCCCGTGGTGATCTCGTCCATCGCCAACCGGGATCTGCTCACCGAGCCGAACTACACCTTCGTGCTCTCGGATGCCTTCGCAGCCCAGCACGCCCTGCCAATCGGGGTGGCGAAGAAGAACAAGGTCAAGAAGGTCACCGCCGTTGTAATCGACGTGCCTCAAGCAACTGAGCTCTACACCGGGACAATCGGCATCCAGGCGTTCAAGGACGCCAAGATCGACCTTGAGCTTGTGCGCATCCCGGCCGGCCAGGCCGACATGACGCCGCAGATGGCGCTGATCGCGAGCGGCGACCCCACCGAGGTGCACATCGTTGGCGCGGAGTCCTTCTGCATCTCGGCCCTCAACGGGCTCAAAGCCGCAGCGTTCGACGGCCCGATCAGCATCATCAACATCTGTGCCACTGATGGGACGCGGGAGGCGGTCGGCGACTATCTCAATGGTGCCTACATCGCCTCCAACACCCCGGTCGGCGACACCAAGGACCCCGGCTACAGGCAGTTCAAGGCGATCGAGGACAAGTTCGGCGGTGACATCGCCGAGGAAGACCTGTTCAACGCCCTGACCACGTACCTCGTGTGGATGGGCATGCACCAAGCCGTCGACGGTCTCAAGGGAGCTGTCAACGCCGCGACGATCACCGATGCGATCAGGGGGATGTCCAACGAGCGCATACCGACAGGTGGCCTCTTTTACCGCTGCAACGGCAAGGCGCAGCCGACGCTCCCAGCAATGTGCACCATCGGCACGCTGACGAGCCGGCTGGACTCCACCGGCACGCCGGAGGTGCCGTGGGTGAAGGCGGGCAACCGCAAGGTTGACGACTGAACCGACTGCAACTCGATGTCCGTCGGCCCCGGCGCTCGCGCCCGGGCCGACGTACGTCAGCGTGTCGACCGAAGGAAGCTGACTGTCCCGCTCCACGCAATGGGCTCATTGGTAGCGTGACTCGCGTGAACGATGCCCTCCGCAAGGCACAGCGCGACATGCAAGTGGCGTTCGAGTCGGGTGAGCACTTCATCTCGTCGCTGGGCATCACCGACGTCGACGTCGAGGGTGCAGATCTGGCAATCGAGATACCGGTGACCGGCAGGTTGGCCAATAGCGGAGGCAGCTTGCAGGGCGGCATCATCGCGACCCTGATCGACTTAGTGGCCGGTCGGCTGGCGATGGGCGGTGGGAACGCGGGACACAGGTCCGCTACGAACGATATGAACATCCACTTCCTCGCGCCGATTGTCGAGGGCCCGGCCCGGGCTGAGGCTCG
>JANOHN010000242.1:0-2439 GCA_031406505.1 Acidimicrobiia bacterium
CGTGCGCGCCACGTCAACGCTCTCGGGCAGCAGGTCGATCCCGATCACCTGGGTCTTGGGATGCGTGCTCGCCAGCGTGAACGAGGTTGCGCCGCGCCCGCAGGCGATGTCGAGCACTGCATGGTCGGGCTCCGGCCCGAGCATTCGGATGGCTCGCTTCACCAACGCGTGCTGCGCGGCAGGCAGTCGGAGCCGCGGCGCGAGCGCCAACGGCGTGACCACGAGGTTCAGCAGCGTGAACGGCCGCCGGAACGGGAACCACCCGAGGTTGAGCAGCGGACCCCAGCCATACGACCGCAGCACCCGAAACGTGACGTTCGAGGCGTCGTACGCCTCGCCGATGGGTAGCGCTGACTCACCCGCCAGGAGGCGGGTCCTCGATGTCGGCCGGCGGGGCATCCTGGGAGAGCGTGCCGGTTTGTTGGTTGATCATGAACTCACCGACGGCGAAGCTGCCGCCGGATCCGTCGATGGTGACGGTCACGCTGGTGAGCGGGGCCTCGTCCGAAGTGGTGTAGAAGCCGAAGTACGTCGCGCCGGCATTACCCGTAACCGACACCGGGCCCGACGTAGCACCGCCGCTCTCGGTGGCGGTCATGTCGAAGTCGCCAAAGTTGTTCGGTTCGGCATAGAACGAGAACGCGTAGGTGTTCGCCGGCAAGGTCATCGTCATCGTGCCACCGGAGTCGAGGTAGTACACGTCGGCCGCGGGGCCGGTGTGCCCGTGGCTCCAGGTGGCCCACCCATTGCCAATCGACACGTGCGTCAGCGGCGCGCTGAACGTGATCAGACCTCCACCGGGCGCGGCGACATCCGAGACGGTCTGGCCATTGGGCCGCGTGTCATCGGCGAACGGGCTCATGGCGCACGTGCCGAGTGTCGACGGCGGCGCGCCGGTTCCTGGCGAACCGTCGTAGTGGGTCGGTGGATCGGTCGGTGCGGTTCCACACGCGGGCTGGGGTCCCGACGGCGGCGGATCATCGGGGGGCGGGTCGTTGGCCGGGGGGTCGCTGGGTGGCGGAGTGGGCGACGGCGTGAACGACGTCACCTGGCCGTCCTCCACGACGACGATGCCCAGAACCTGGACCGGACCGGGATACCCCTCCGACGCGTCGACGAAGAGGTTCGCGGCGATCCACCCGTCAGCGATGAGCACTTCGAGCGCCACGGCTTCCGGCACGGTACAGAGATCCGCATCAGCGTCCGACAGCTCGTCGGAGTCGCACGCCTCGAGCGGGTCGAGGAACTGCACCTCACCGTCCACGGTCGTGATCCGGAGACCGTCGACCACCGACGTGAAGACACAGTTGTTCGGAGCTGTACACGAGACGATGAACGCGCTCCCGACGACGGCCGCGGTCGCACCTGCCCCCTCTTGCTCGAACGTCTCGCTCTCGGTGAGCGCGCTCGTCCGGTTCCACGTGCGACCAGTGTCGACGCTGCCCTTGATCTTCCGGTTGCCCGCGTCGTCGGTGAGGCTCACGATCGTGAACGTGGTGCTCACATCGAGACGCGTGAAGGAGTCGTCGGTGTAGTTGATCTGCGCGAAGCCATCCGCGTCGGTCTGCACCTTGTCGCCGACCCGAAGCCGCTGGCCGTTCTTGGCGGGCTTGAACGCGGTCCCGCCAGCGCGCTTCACCGAGACGTTGGGCTCGAGGATCGAAAGCGTGGCGGTGGCCTTCGCAGTGGTCGAGCCGGATGCAGCTGCGGTCTTCGACGCCGCTGCGGCCACGCCACCCATCGCGAACATGGCGACGGCAACTGCGAGCGCCGCGGAGAACAGGATCGTGAATCGACGACAGCTTCGTGCCGATGGCTGCATGTGGTTGCTCCGCATTGACCGGGGACTGGGGTGTGCCACTGCAGAGGTTACTTGCATGATCGCACGGCCGCAGCGCGTGCCGATGCGTTGGTCAGGAAGACGTCAGGCGCCGCTCACTCGCAATCGGAGTCGCACTCGACGGAAGGAGGCTCAACCGAAACGGCGACCGACACCGGCCCGGTGTTGGCTTCACTGGTCGCCACGTGGAAGACCATCGCGCTGGTCTCGAAACCCGAGGGCGCGGCTTGGAAGGTGAACACCGTGTCGCCGTCGTACTGACGATCGGTCTCGACCGGCACCAAGGAGCAGAGCCCGATCACCGAACCGCCGCACACGTCGGGGTCGTCCCACAGGATCGTCCCGACCGTCGCAGCAGGGAGCGTGGTGAACACCACGTACGCCGGCAAGCCACTCGCGTTCGTGAAGTTCACGACGAACAGAATTTCTTGGTTGTGGGTCAGGTGGATCGCGTCACCCGGCTCGAAGCCCACGTCGAGTGCGCCCACGGTCGTGTCGCACCGCGGGTTACACGTGTTCGGGGGTGAACCGATGACAGGTGCGTCGGGCGTGGTGGGCGTCGTAACCTCGGTGGTAGTCGTGGTGGTGGTGGTGGTGGT
>JANOHN010000029.1:0-20537 GCA_031406505.1 Acidimicrobiia bacterium
GGCCGAGACACCGACGCCTACGAGTGGGTACCGGCCCGCATCCGAGGTGGCATCCCTACCCCGTTCGCGCCGGGTGGCGAGTACGACGCCGAGGTCGCCCACTGGAACGAGCTCCGCGCCTGCACAGATCTACTTCCTTGACGCGCTCGCTGCGCCGCAGGGTACCTGCGGCGCGGCCGCTCGCCAGCGTCTACGAACACCTCCGCTTCCAGAACGCTCTGGTGCCGCCCCGACCGATCCGCGCTCACCGCGCCTGCGAGCACCTCCGCTTCCAGAGCGCTCCGGCGCCGCCGTGCGAGACATCCCGATAGCGTCGCCACCGTGACTCTTCAGTACGACGAGTTCGGGCTGTTCCACGAGAACGCGGCGGAGTTCGGACTCCCGTACGACGGACCACCCGACGTGCGGCGAGTCGACGTGCCGGTCGCCGACGACGGTCGCAAGGTCAGTGCGCTCGTCTGGGGCTCCGCGCCACCCGACCTCGTGCTGCTCCACGGCGGCGCGCAGAACGCACACACGTGGGACACCGTGGCGCTCGCGCTCGGTCGTCCGCTGGTCGCGTTCGACCTTCCCGGACACGGCCACTCGGACCACCGCGACGACGGGCCGTTCGGACCTCGGCAGAACGCGGGCGACATCGCCGTCGCTATGCAGACGCTGGCACCGAACACCGGGATGGTCGTGGGCATGAGCCTCGGTGGCCTTACCGCGATCGCGCTCGCAACGTGTGTACCCGAGCTCGTGCACAAGCTGGCACTCATCGACGTGACCCCGGGGGTGGATCGCGACAAGGCCGCGCCGATCGCGCAGTTCATTGCCGGTCCCGACTCATTCGAGAGCTTCGACGAGATCCTGGCGCGCACGATCGAGTTCAATCCGACGCGCAGTGAGTCATCGCTGCGCCGTGGCGTGCTTCACAACGCGATCGAACGAGACGACGGTCGCTGGGTCTGGCGTTACCAGCGACCGCGTATCCTCGAAGAGACGGCGATGGACATCCCCGCCGATTTCGGCGCCTTGTGGGACGACATCAGCAAGATCAAGGTCCCACTCATGCTCGTGCGCGGAGGCGCCACGGGCACGGTCGTCGATGATGGCGACGAGGTCGAGCTACGCCGCCGGCAACCCAATGCGCGGGTGGAGCTCGTGGCCGGGGCGGGGCACAGCATCCAGGGCGACCAGCCGATCGAGCTGGCTGCCCTCCTCAACGACTTCCTCACGAGCTGAGTCGCGGCGTGCCTGAGCTCCCCCTGCTTGGTGACATCGAGATGCTCACTCGCACGCGTGGTGCGTGGCATCGCCTGGCTGAGCACGTGCTCGCTCCAGCTCGGTATCACGAGACTGGGCGCATCGGGCTCCGCGTGACCGCGGGTGGCTTCGGAACCCCACCACACACGCACGGTGGAGCGACTGAGGCGCTGCACGTCGTCGGCGCCGAGCTGCGCGTCGCCCGCGACGACGCGACCGTCGCTCACACAATCACCACCATCGGGGCGGCCGCGGAGGCCGCCGGCATCGAACCGGGTGCGCCTGCCATCGACTACATGCCGACTACGCCACTCGATCTCGACGCGCCGCTCGAGATCGACACCGGCGCGGCCCATGTGCTGGCGACCTGGTTCGAGCTCGGGTGGTCGGTGCTCGAGGAGCTCATACGCCATGCCGGTGACGAGGCCCAACCGTCGATGCTCACGTTGTGGCCCGAGCACTTCGACGCCGCGGTCGACCTCGGCAACGAGGCGCAGGGCCGGCGCGGCACGTTCGGGGTATCGCCAGGTGACGACGCGCACACGGAGCCGTATGTGTACGTGACGCACTGGTCCGACGCGGCCGACGACGACTATTGGAACGACGCCGCATTCGTAGGGGCGAGCCTGCCCTACTCGGCCGTGGCCGCGACGACGAGCCCGCACGGCACGATGCTCGACTTCTTCCGCGCCGGCCTCGCGCTCCTCAACTCGCCGCAGGCCTGAGCCGCGTCGCCGGCTCCGACATCTCGTCAAGGTCGAGCGCGATCGGGAGCAGCTCGCCCGTTGCCCACGCGCGTTGTTGGTCCGCGAAGTGCGGATCGTCAGAATTCCCTGATGCGCCCAATGGGACCACCCAAGCGCTGGTCCGACGGTCGTCGAGATCGAACACGAAACGAGCAACCGATGCCGACGTCACGCCGAACCCGCTGCCGGCGGGGTGCGCGGCATTGAACACCGTGTCCCACTCCCCGCCCATCTCCACACCCGGCGGGTCGAGCGCGCCCGCCGTGTCCGGCCGGACGGCCGAGAGCGGGTGGCGCGGCGCACATCGGTGGAGCGCACCCCATCTCCACGCCGCGGGATCGTCCCCGAACGCAGTACGCAGCACACCGACTCCATCAGCGAGCGCGGCGGACAACACGTCTTCCCAGGTCTGCCCGTCGCTCAGCAGGGTCGAGTCATCACGGGCCAAGAGCGGCGTGAGCAGTGGCCACAGTCGAAGCTCGAGCGGAGCAAAAGTGGCGGCGGGCTCCCCGACGATCGGCGCGCGCAACGAACTCAGTCGCGGATCATGCGCCAGGATCCGTCCGGTCGCGTCACGCACGACGATGTAGATCGCGGCCGCGGTCGAGTCAGCATCCATCGCCCGGTCCCAGCTGCGCAGCGCGTCGATTGCTGCTTGTTCCCACTCGTCACGGCCCTCGAGCTGGCACACACGCTCGACCCACTCATCGGCAGGTCGCGACACGCGATCACGGTGCACGGCAGCCATCGCCGCCGCGTCGGCCCCCGTGACATCGTCGAGTCGATCGTGCAGGCGGTGTGCACGATCCGGACGTGCGTAGTCGAGGCCGAGATAGTGCGGGTAGTCCTCGCCGACGATGCGCTGGTTGGCGGTCACGATGAGGCCGCTCTCGGGGTTCTCCGCTCGTGGCAGCGCGTCGTACGGGACGGCATCGCCCCACTCGTGGTCGTCGGTCCACCCGGGCACCGGACCCCAAGCGTTGGCGCGTGAGCGTTCGGGGATCCGGCCCACAGTCCGGTATGCAATCTTGCCGTCGACGTCGGCACTCACGAAGTTGTTGACCGGGTCCACCCAGTCCCGAAGTACGTCGTCGAGCTCGTCGACGTTCGCCGCTCGCAGCATCGGCCCGATCACAGCCAACGTGCTGCTCGGCTCGACGAGCGCGGTCGAGCGAAGCGCGACGGCACATCCCGATCCAGGATCACCGAACACGATCGGTCCGTGCCGCGTCTCGATGCACTCGACGGTCACGTCGTCGCCGTCACGCACCGTGATCGTCTCCGTGCGACGGTCAGGGGTGAGCCACTTGCCGCCCCGCTCGTACTGCAAGGCATCACCCGTCACGAACCGTTCGACGTAGAGGTCTTGGCAATCACCGTTGGCGTTCGTGACGCACCAGCCCACGCGCTCGGTCTGTCCAAAGTGAGGAAAGCCGGGTACCCCAACGAACGCTAAGCCCAGCGCGTCGAACTCAGGGCACACGAGGTGGCACTGGTAGTAGACGCCCGGCGTCTCGACGAGCCGGTGCGGATCGCCGGCGAGCAACGGTCGGCCCGACGCGGTGCGCGAGCCGCTGATCGCCCAGGCATTGCTCCCATGCGCGGTCTCCGCGAGCACGGCCGCCGCGTCGACTACTGCGTCGAGTTCGCGCGCATCGCGCGGCGCGGCGTGCCACCACGCACCGGGCGGCACGATGAGCGGGATCTCCGTCGCCTCGTCGCTCTCCAACCGGGCGACGGCGTCAGCACCGAGCACAGCCGCGAGTCGACCGCGCCACAGCTTGCGCTGCCAGTTCGCAAACGCCACATGGCGAACGAGGAACACCGCACAGCAGTCCCACGGAGCCCACTGCTCGGGCATCACTCCAGCCACGCGCACATCGGGTGGAAGCGGTGCATCGGTAGCGAGCCACGCATTGACGCCTTCGGCAAACGCGATCAGCGGCTCTTGTGCGTCTGCGGCCAACGCCTCGAAATCTCGGCGCGCCGCGTCCCGCAAGCCACACCGACGGGCGAACATGTCGAACCCGAGCGCGCTACGCCCCGCGACCTCGGCCCATCGACCGTAGGCCCGGCGACGGTCGTACTCGAGCTGACCGATGCGATCCTCCGCCTGGACGAACCCCTGCGCCAAGAACGCATCGCGGGCGCTGGTGGCCCGCGCGTGGGGGATGCCCCACTCGTCTCGGTGGATGGCGATCTCGCCGTCGAGCCCGGCGACTGACACGTCCACCACATGCGCACGCTACGCCGCACGTGGCGCGCGCCCGGCGACATTCGCTCGCGTGCGACGATTGGCGTGTGCACGAGGACCTGATCCGCAAGGCCCGACGGCGGATCCGTGCGGCGACGATTGCAGGATTGCTGATCTTGGTCCTCACGATGAGCGCGATCGTGTTCCCGGTCGCCTGGATCTTGGGCGCGCTCTCCAATCCGCTCGGCACGGGCCTGGGATACGGATGGGACCTCGTGGTCTGGGCGGGATGGATCAGCCTGGTGTTCGGAGTGATCACGGCGGGCGGCACCTTCCTCTGGGCGTTGTTCCACGCTGAGGCCAAGGTGCTGGACTACGTGCGCGCATGGCCCGGGCCCCGCGCCGGGCCGAAGCCTCCACCGCGACTCCCCGAGGACGCGGTCGAACGGGCCGAGAAGCTCCTCACCGGGTTGGGGCTCGCCGCGGGGATCGACGCACCTCGCGTCGCCGTGGTCATCGACGAGGCGCCGAACTGCCTCACCGTCGGTCGCCGACCGGACACCGCGTGGATCGTGGTGACCACCGGGCTGCTCGACGTGCTCCCCAAGCGCGAGCTCGAAGCGGTGCTCGCGTACGAGATCGGGCGCGTGGTCGAGCTCGAGGTGTCGCTCGACACGGTCGTCTATGCGCTCACCTCTCGGACGTTCGAGCTCTGGGCCGCGGCCTTCGCCGACCTCGACGAGGTCTCGCTCCTGCTCGCGCCGCTCGGTCTCATCTCCGCGCCATTCGTCATCGCCTGCGCGGCGCTCCGTGCCAGCGTGTTGCGCAGTCGGGCTCGCCTCTCCGACGGGCTCGCCATCAGGTATTGCCGCAACCCGGTTGCGCTCGCGCACGGCCTGCGGCGCATCCTCGAAGACCCTCGCGAGGTCCGCCGTGGCGACCCCGCGAACGCGCATCTGTGGCTCGAGTACCCGCACACGCGCGCGTCGAAGCTCTTTCTCCGCACCCATCGGATACTCCCGAGGCGGGTACGCCGACTCGAGCGCGCCTCCGGACTCGGTTGAACGGCTACCGGTTCAGCCGCTGATCACTCACCGCGGCCTCCATGACCACCTTCACGCTCGCGGAGCTCCCGCTCGCGCAGTTCGAGCTCTCGCCGGCGGAACTCGTCTTCGCGCTGGTTGAGCTCAGCCTCCCAGACATCGAGGTGATCAGGCACCGGCGGTGCGACATCAGAGGCGTCGGCGCGCTGCTCAGCTTGCTCGCGCTCCCATGCGTCGAGCCGGCGATCCATCTCAGCTGAGTGCCGATCAGAGATCTCCGGCGTCGCGCTGAAGCGCGGCTGATCCTCAAGTCCGAGCGGTGGACGCGACCGCGAGTAGTCCGTGGAACCGGGCCTCCACCCCGCGCGCTCCGGGCGGCCGAGGAGGAGCCAGGCCAGACCTCCGATGGTGGGAAGGAAGAGGACGAGGATCAGCCACACGCCCTTCGGCAGGTTGCGGCACCGCGCCGAGTCCGTGGAGATGCAGTCGAAGAGCGCCCAGATCCAGAACAGGAAGACGACAAGGGCGACGAGTCCTTGTGCGGCGAGCATTCGGAGTCCCTCCGTGTTCCCCGACGGTGACCGAAGTGTACGTACGGCCCTCGCCCGCTGTCGTGGGCCGCCGGGCGTGGCCGTGGAACAATGTCGGGATGACGACTACCACCACCTTCACTCGCATGGACGAGTCGACGGCTGACCAATGGTCGGTCATCGGCAAGGAGACGATGGAGCACCAAGGCCGCGTGGCCGACGGTGTGCTGAACATGCTGCGGTCGCTCGCCAACATCACCGACGGGTTCGCAGTCGACCAGCTCACACACTGCCTCCAGACGGCCACGCTTGCCGAGCGCGCCGGCGCGGATGACGAGATGGTCGTCGCGTCGCTGTGCCACGACATCGGCAAGGCCGTGAGCGTGCCGAACCACCCGAGGATCGCCGCGGAGATCCTCAAGTCGTACGTGCGCGACGACGTGTACCAGGTGATCTGCGCCCATCAGGACTTCCAGGGTCGGCACTACTACCACCACTTCGGCGGCGATCCGAACGCTCGCGAGCAGTACCGCGACGCACCGTGGTTCGACCTCGCCACGCAGTTCGCCGACGAATGGGACCAGATCGCCTTCGATCCCGACTACGACACGCTGCCGCTCGAACACTTCGAAGGGCGCGTACGCGAGCTCTTCGGCCAACCCCGCTCGTTGTGAGCGCGGCGCGCCTCGCGCCGTTCCCCGACGACTGGACCCGTGCGCTCGCCGTCGTCGCGCATCCCGACGACCTCGAGTACGGCACGGCGAGCGCGATCGCGCGCTGGACGGCGGAGGGTCGAGCGATCTCCTACCTGCTCGTCACCTCGGGCGAAGCCGGCATCGACGGCATGGAGCCTTCCGAGACGGCCATCGTGCGGGCCGAGGAGGAGCGGCGAAGCGCCGCGGCAGTCGGCGTCGGAACGGTCGAGTTCCTCAACCGCCATCACGACGGGATCATCGAGTACGGGCTCCCGCTCCGACGTAATCTCGCGGCGGCGTTTCGGCGGTACCGACCCGACGTCGTCCTCTCGGTGAACTTCCGCGACACCTGGCCCGGTGGTTGGCTCAACATGGCCGACCACCGCAACGTCGGGCTCGCGATCCTCGACGCGGCGCGCGATGCCGGCAACCGTTGGGTGTTCACCGAGCTCCTCGCCGATGGCCTGGAGCCGTGGTCGGGCATCCATGCCGTCGCGTTCAACGCCTCGCCGAACCCAACGCACGCGGTCGACGTGACCGGGTTCCTCGACCGCGGCATCGCGTCACTCGCCGAGCACCGCGCGTACCTCGCCGGCCTCGGTGACGGTACGTCCGACCCCGACGCCGTCCTGCGCGGTGCCGCGGAAGCCGCGGGCGCGAGCTTTGGCGTGGAGCACGCCGTCGAATTCGAGGTGATCTCGCTCGGCTAGGGCACGCTCGCGACGGCGAACGACGCCAGCGCGTCGACGAGCGCCTCAGTATCGGGCGTGAGTCCGGGTCCGGCGAACGACTCCCAGTGCGCGCCCATGCCCCGGACTCGGGGTGGAAGCTCGAGCTGCACACCACCGCCCTGCGTGCCGTTCACCGGGTTGCGGGCATCGAGTCCCCGGAGATCGCGAGGGATGGCGTCGATGTCGTCGACGATCTCGTACCCGGGCAAACCCGAGCGAAGGTCGATCGCGAGGGCCGCCGCGAGCTCTCGCTGCGCTCCACCCAAGAGGATGGATGTCCAGAGTCCAGCGCGACCGAATCCGTGCACGGAGATCACGACGTCGCAGTGCTCGAGGACCTGACGCAAGCATGCGGATGCAAGCGGATCGAAGCGGTGCGATGGGATGTGCCGGGCTGACGAGACCGGTTGCACCACCGCGTAGACCGATGCGTCGGCGCGCCGCGCGGCGACCTCGGCGATCTCGGCGGTGGCCTCCTCGAGCCCGCCGTGCAAGGCGAGGAAACCAACGCGTGAACGCAGAACCACATGCTCCTCCACGCCCGGCGACGAGAGCAGCTCAGCGAACACGCGCGAGCAGCCTATGAGTTGTGTCCTCCTGGGATCGGGCGCTCGCGTGGGACAGATCGCGCCGGCGCCTGGCATCCTCTCGGGGTGCGGCCCACGGCGAAGATCGGACTCGGATTCGCCGCGGCCATCGCGCTCGGCGCGTGCACCGGCGGGGGTGGACAGCTGGCCCAAGGTCAGAGCCAGGCGCGCCCAGCCGACACCACGACTGTCCCGACCGCCGTCGCCACCACCGTCCCCACAACCGACGATGCCGCGGCCACGACGACACCTCCGACCGCCGCGAACGCCCAGGGATCCCCAGAGCCGATCCCGATCACGGAGCTCGCCGGCCCCAAGTCTGCGGCGGCCGCAGCCAAGACACTCACCCGGGTCGAGCGCGGACTCCGGGGCACCGATCGCGACGTCGCTCACCTTGCGAAGCTCGGGCGCACCCAGCAGCTCGCGTACCGAGCGATCGCCGCGCATCCGGAATGGGTCGACGCGGTGCTCGCCGCGGTGCCCGAGGACGTCCGCGCCGCGGTGCAGGCGACCGTGGACGCGGGGACGGCACTGAACACATTGACCGACGATGCCCCGGCTCCCACGGAATTCCCGGACTGGACGATCCTCGCGCCCGAACCGGCCGAGACGCTGCGCGGCTACTACGCCGAAGCCGAGCAGACCTATGGGATCCCGTGGCAGTACCTGGCGGCGATCCATTTCAGCGAGACGCGCATGGGTCGCATCCACGGCAACAGCACCGCGGGCGCGCAAGGGCCGATGCAGTTCATTCCCGACACGTGGGCGGCATACGGCGGCGGCGGCGACATCAACAACAACCGCGACGCGATCCTCGCCGCGGGCAGGTACCTCGAAGCGAACAACGCGGCCACCGACATCGACGGTGCGCTGTTCCGCTACAACAACGACGAGCGCTACGTGGCTGCGATCAAGGCATACGCCAGCGTGATGATGGCGGACCCAGGCGCGTATGACGGCTATTACCAATGGCAGGTCTTCTTCGCGAAGGCCGATGGGACGGTGCTGCTGCCCGAGGGCTGGAGCGCACGCTGACGAGGCGGCCCGGGGCAGGCGACAAGTAACCTGGCTCGGCATGTGGTGGCGGCGGGCAGACGGCGTACTCGCACGCAACGTGTCGAATACGCGCCGCGTGATGCCGTATCTCATGCGAGGCCGCAACGAATCAGCCGTCTATTTCAAATACGAGTGCGACCTCGAGAAAACTGACGCATTCGTCCGGTCCTGGAACCAATCCAACCCCTCGCGACGGATCGATGTCTTCCACATCGCGGTCTGGGCGTTGGCGGATTCCATCAAGAAGAACCCCACCGTCCAACGCTTCGTCGCCGGGGGGCGCCTCTACGACCGCATCGGCGTGTGGTTCTCGTATGCGGTCAAGACCAAGCTCGAGGGCGGCGCGCCGTTCGTAGTGGTCAAGCGTCGCTTCGACCTCGATGAGTCCTTCGGAGCGATGGTCGAGGGCATGCACGCGGAGCAGATGAAAGTGACCTCAGGCCAGGCCAGCACGGTCGACCGCGAGCTCGGCCTGCTCATGAAGTTCCCCGGGTTCGTGCGGCGCATCCTCATGGCGTTCGTCCGGGGCTTCGACAACCTCGGGATGCTCCCTCGCTGGTACATCGAGAAGGACCCGATGTACACGTCAGCATTCTTCGCCAACATGGCGAGCTTCGGGATGCCCGCCGTGTACCACCATCTCTACGAGTACGGCACAGCCGTCATCTTCTGCTCGGTCGGCCGGCCAACGCTCCAACCGGGCAGCCCACAGAGCGGGCCCGACCGGCGTCGAACAATGAAGCTCAAGTTCACGTTCGACGAGCGCTCGGAAGACGGACTGGCAGCCTGGTTCACGATCCGGAGGCTCAAGCAGATCATGGAGGACCCCGCAGGTTCGGGGATCGCGGTCGAACACGAAGGTGACGACGCCGCCGCGGCCGTCGAACCGCCCGTGACCACCCCGGTCCCGCCGGTTGGCGCGACCGTAGACTTGTCGTCTTGAGTTACTTCTCCGATCGTCTCGACGCGTTCCCCCGCATCGAGCCCTACCGGATGGCGAAGGCCGCCGGGTACTGGCCGTATTACAAATCGGTCGAGTCGGCTTCCACGCCGCGCATCACGATCGAGGGTCGAGAGGCGATCAACTTCGGATCGAACAACTACCTCAGCCTCTCGTACCACCCGAAGGTGATCGAAGCAACGATCGAAGCGACGCGCCACTTCGGCAGTGGCGTGACCGGCAGTCGCCTCCTGAACGGCACGCTCACGCTCCACCGCGAGCTCGAGCAAGAGCTCGCCGAGTTCTACGGGCACGAAGCAGCCCTCGTCTTCGCCACTGGGTACGTGGCCAACATGAGCGCCATCGCCGGCTACCTCTCGCGCCGCGACTTCGCCATCGTCGACAAGGAGATCCACAACTCGCTGCTCACGGGCGTGAAGCTGGCTGGCGCGACCATGAAGCGCTTCCGGCACAACGACCTCTCCCACCTCGAGAAGGTCCTGCACTCCCTTCCAGAAGAAGCCGGCAAGGGAGTGATCGTCGACGGCGTGTACTCGATGGGTGGCGACACCGCGCCACTCGCCCGGATGGTGGAGCTCTGCCGCAAAGTTCCGAACACCTTCATCCTCGACGACGAAGCCCACGGCCTCGGCGTGCTCGGTGACCTCGGTCGTGGCGCAGCCGAGCAGTACGGCGTACTGAACGACATCGACCTCGTCACCATCACATTCTCGAAGACACTCGGCTCGTGCGGCGGCGCGCTCATCGGCTCGCAAGCCGCCGTCGAGCTGCTCCAGCTCACCTCGGACACGCTCATCTTCACTGCGTCGAACACGCCGGGATCCGTTGCCGCGGCGCTCGCGGCGTTGCGCATCCTTCGCGCCGAGCCCGAACGACCCGCTCAATTGCGCGCCCGCGTGTCAGCGTTCCTCGGGATGCTTGCGGAACGTGGCGTCCCTACCAACCCCGCGGAGAGCGCGATCGTCACGATCCCGTTGAGCAAGGACAGCGAGGTCGACACGGTGCTGCTCGCGCTCGACCTCCTGGATCACGGCGTCTTCGTGAACCCGGTGATCCCTCCCGCGGTCACAAAGGAGATGGGGTTGATCCGGCTGAGCCTCATGGTCGACCACGACACGGAACTGCTCGAAGAAGCGGCCGACACGCTGTCGAAGGTCATGGGAGACCACAACCAGATCTAAGGTTCCACTCGCTCCGCTCGCTGCTACGCCGCCCGATTGCGGACGTTCTCGAAGCGCTTCTCCCACGCGTTGTGGCGAACACGCGCGTCTTGGATGAATGGTGAGAACCCGATGAGCTTCAGCACGATCTCGTTGAACACGCGCGCAACACCCTTCAACGGGCGCTTGAAGTCCACGAAGAGCACGACGCGCGTGCCGTCGGTGTCGTTCCAAGCCTCATGCTCGAACGTGTCGTCGAACACGAGGCTCTTGCCTGCCACCCACGGACGGATGTCGTTGCCCACGCGGATGCGACACTGCCCCGGCTCGCCGGGGACCATCAGCCCGAGGTGGTAGCGCAGCACACCCTTGTACGGACCACCGTGAGGCGGGATGTGCTTGCCCGGCGACAGGATCGAGAACATCGCCGACGTGACGTTCGGAATCGTGTGGAGCACGCGCGCCGTCTCCGGGCAGCGCGACTCGTTCTCTCCGGCGGTAAACCCGTACGCGAAGAACCAGAAGGTCTTCCAGCGGTCGTCGTCGGTGATCGAGTACTGATCGGTCGAGATGTCTTGGAAGTTCGGGAGGTGGTCGTGGAACTGGAGCACCTCGTCGAGCTCCTTGCAGATCGTGGGTACCTGCGCCTCGATGTCGGCGATCCACGGGAAGTCGGCCTGGTCGAAGAACGTGTGGTCGCCGACGAGGGAGTGCTTCCCGAAGTAGCCATCGATGCTGCGGATGAGCTTCTCTCCCACGCGATTCGCGAGGTCGACAGCGCGTGCGCGGAAACCCTGGATGGGCATCGACTTCCCCTCCTGACGGGCGCTCAGGCTACCGGTCGGGCACTCTCGGCGAGGAACGCCTTGGCCACGTCGCCGTCGACCACCCGCCGCATCGGTGGGAGCGCATCGAGCAACACCCGCCGGTAGCCGGCTGCGGCCAGACGCCGGTCGAGTACCGCCACCACACCACGATCGTCATGGGTTCGCACGAGGCGCCCCGCGCCTTGCGCCAACACCAACGCGGCACCGGGAAGATCGACGTCGCGGAACCCGTTGCCGCCCGCGCGCTCGGCGACCTCCCGTCGAGCCTGCTCGAGCGGCTCGTCGGGACGGGCAAACGGCAAGCGGTCGATCACCACCAGCACACACGATGGGCCAGGGATGTCGAGCCCCATCCAGAACGCCCGGGTCGCGACCAGGCACGAGGTCTCATCGGCGCTGAACTGCTCAATGAGGTGCGCGGCCGGCTCGTCGCCCTGCACGAGCACGAGATGCGACGTCTCCTCGCGGAGGAGCTCGGCGAAGGCGTGCACGACGCGCCACGAGGTGCACAGCACCAGCGCGCGCCCTCCGGCCGCGGCAACCAGGTCACACAGCTCCGCGCCGGCCGCGTCGGCCCACTCCGCGTTACGAACATCGGGCAGGTGGCGCGGCACGTACAACATCGCCTGGTTTCGATGATCAAACGGAGATTCGACGCGCAAGGCTTCGTACCCGAGCCCGGGACCATCGTCGCCGAACCCGGTGTCGTCTTCATCGGTGCGCGCGCCGCCGAAAGGCGCAGCGGGGTCAAGCCCGAGCCCGCGAGCCAGCGGCTCGAACCGCGGCCCCGGGCCAAGGGTGGCCGACACGAGCACCGTCGCCACCTTCTCGAAGAGCACCGGTGCGAGGCGCGGCCCAATCGTGATCGGGGCGAGTCGCAGGACCCGCCGCTCGTTCCCTTCGACCCACACCACCTCGCCCTCAACGGGCGCCTGCAACCGGTGCACGGCGTCGAGCCGCGTGCTCGCGAGCCTGACCGCTTGCGCCGCGAGCGCACCGCGCTCACGGTCGACGCCTCGTAGTGCGGTGGCGAGCTGCTCGGACAAAGACGCCAGCACCTCGGCGAGGCGTCCTTCGGTGGGATCGACCCGACCTTCGAGATCTTCAAGCGCGTCGTTCACGCGCTCCGCCGACGTGTTGATCGCGTCGACGGCCGCTGCGGGCGTATCGACCCGACGCAGCCGCCCTGCGAGCTGGTGCAAGCCGCCGGCTGAGAGGTCGAAGCCGAGCGCGCCGGTCGCGGTGCGGTCGAGCGTGTGGGCCTCGTCGAAGATCACGACGTCGTGTTCCGGGAGCAGGTGGCCGTCGGCCGCGAGGTGCGCGCAGTAAAGGGCGTGGTTCACGACCAGCACATCGACGTCCTCGGCCTGCAGCCGGGCGAGCTCGGCGAAGCAGTCGGCGCCCTGCTCGCAGCGGGTGGCGCCTGGGCACTCGTTGGCTGCACACGTCACGAGGCGCCACGACGCCGGATCGATCGCCGCCGGGAGATCGTCGACCGCGCCGGTTGCCGACTCGGCACCGAAACGCTCGAGCGCTTTGATGTCGCGCTGGAAACGCTCCGATGGGCGTTCGTCGAACAGGGCTTGGTCGCCGCGTGCGGCTGCGAGCTTGGCCAAGCAGAGGTAGTTGCTTCGTCCTTTCAGCAACGCACGCGTGAAGGGCACCCCGGAGTGCGCTTCGAGGTGCGGGAGATCCTTGTGCCAGAGCTGGTCTTGCAGCGCAAGCGTGGCCGTCGCTATCACCGTGCGCTTTCCCGAGGCGAGCGCCGGCGCGAGGTACGCCAGGCTCTTGCCTGATCCCGTCGGTGCTTCCGCAACAAGGTGGTGGCCATCGGTGATCGCATCGGAGACGGCCTCAGCGAGCCGGCGTTGTCCCGGTCGATCGTCTCCGCCGAGCGCAGCCACCGCGCGGTCGAGCACTTTGAGCGACTCGCGAACGGACCCAGGCACCGCCGGAGGCTACGTGGGTCATCCTCGCCGACCGTGGACGATGACTCCGGCCACTCCGACGAGCAGATCAGTCACATCTGACGATCGGATCCGCGGACGTCAGGCTGAGAACGGGGCGAGTCCGAGACGCTCGCGAACCTCGGGTCGCCGCAGCGGGGGAATCGTCTTGGGTGGCTGCCGACGCGCTGGAAGCTCTCGGAGCAGCTGCTGGGTGATCTCGGCCACCTCGAGCGCCGCGGTCTCCATGCGCTCGGCGAGCTCGGCATTGGGTCGACTGACACCGGTGACCTTGCGCACGTACTGGCGCGCTGCGGCATCGATCTCTTCGCGCGTCACTGGTGGCTCGAGGCCCCGGAGCTCGGTGATGTTCCTGCACATGTCTTAGCTCCCTCCTGCTTCCTTCACTTCTCCCTGCCAAAAAGCCCCATCTGGGCACCTCCGACTCGTGCAACCGACACTACGCCGAGCGCGTGGTGGCCTGGCATACGCTGGAGGAGCATCGGCACCAGGAGGTCCTGCGCGTGAACGAGATCGTTGTGGCCCTCGGCATCGTGATCGCGGTAGCGGCCGCCGCCCGTTCGACGTGGTCACCGTGCGGCCAGTCCATGTTGTCGCAGATCACCCCGCTCGCCGAAGCCGGCCGACGCCAGCGCTTCGCCCGCACTGCGGGTTGGTTCATCGCCGGCGCGGTGCTGGGTGGTCTCACACTCGGCGGCGTGATTGCCGGCTTGGCCGCGGTCGCGTCGGCCGCCGAGATCAGCCAACCGTCCGCGCTCGGGCTTGCCGCCGCGTGCGCGTTCGTGAGCGCCACGGTCGATGCCCGGCTGCTCGGCTTCGGACCGCCGTTCTTCCGCCGCCAGGTCAACGAGGATTGGCTCCTGCGGTACCGGTCGTGGGTCTACGGCAGCGGGTTTGGATGGCAGATCGGCGTCGGTGTCGCCACGTACGTGATGACGGCTGCCGTCCCGCTCGTGGTCGTGCTCGGCGCGCTGAGCGCGAGTCCGTGGGCCGGGCTCGGGATCGGCGTGGTATTCGGGCTCGCTCGCGGCCTCGCCGTGCTCCTCGGGGCTCCAGTACGCACGCTTCCCGCGCTCTACTCGTTTCACCGCCGCTTCGACGCGGCAGCCGAGCCGGTCCGCCAAGCGGTGATCGGCGTGCAGCTGGCCGTCGCGATCGGCGCGGCCTGGTCCGCGACGCCCACCTTCGTGGCCGCAGCGGTCACGGTCGGCGGCATCGGCCTGTTCGCGTGGGTGCGATACCACCCGGCACGCGACGCCGACGCCGCGGGCGTCAACCGCGTTGAGGCTCCAACCGCCCCGGCGCGCCAGGCGGTCGCCTGACGGCGGTAGCTACACCCCAGCGCCGCCACCGCGGCGCGGGTCGCGGAGCACGAGTTCGAACTCGCCCCGCACTCGGCGCGCGACAGCATCACTGATCATCTGCTCGAGCAGCTCGGGCGCTATGACGCAGTCCTCGCACTCGACACCGGTCATGTCGAGCGCCACAACGATGCGGGCGGTCTTCGGATTCGCGTCGAGCATCTGGAGGTCGGCACCGTCGAGGCGGAGCAGCGCGCCCATCTCCTCGACCGCGGCCTCGACATCGGCCACGTTCACGACGGTGCTGCCGTGACCGTCGCCGCGCTCTGCATCTGGCTCTCGCCGAAGCTCGGAAGCGCGATCGCGTGCAGGCTTCCGAGCCCGCCACACACGATCGGAACGATCTGGTCGGGACGACGCACCAACGACACGCGCCCGTCGTCGTCGACTCGGCCATTCGATCGCAGGATCTCCTGGTTGCCTGCGGGCCAGAGGTCGATCGGCTGCCATGCGTGATCCCAGAGGTACTCCTGGAGCGACTCGACCGCGGGAAATACGGCCGCGAACCGGTCGGACCAGATCGGGTTGATCGCGAGGACCACTTCGCCGTTCTCCCCTGTCCCGCCGAGGTACAGGTTGCTGAGCGGGAACGCGAGGCTCTTCGCGATCAGATGCAGGAGATCGTGGGGATCGTCGTTGTTGATGTCCGCGAGCGGGAAGGTGCCCTTGCCGCCATGCGCGGTGACCACGTCCTGCTCGGGGCGGAACCCACGGCGTCGGGCGAGCGACGGCCACGGCGAGCGTTCCTCCCACTCACCGAAGCACATCCCGAAGCGCGCCGGTTGCCCGAACACGCAACGCGATGTCTCTCCGGCGCGCTGACCACCGATGTTGCGCAGACACAGCGCCAGCGCGCGCCCGATCGTCATGGACCCGCGCCCCCCGGCGCCACCCATGCAGCCGGCGCGGTAGTCGATCTGGAGGTCGTCGCGCGACGGCCCGTTCACGATGAGCATCGGGAACACGCTCGACGTAGTGGTCGTGAGCCCGAACGCGTTCCACTCCGGCGTGAGGATCGCCTCCAACGACGCGAGCACGTGCGGGAACGCCGCGGGTTGGCAGCCCGCCATCACCGCGTTCACGGCGACGAGCTCGACGGTCGCCACGCCGTACTGCGGCGGGAGTGCGCCGATCACGTGGTCGGTCGCCAACGGTGTCGCCGCGAGCATGGCCAGGATGCGCTCGTCGGTCGCGGCGAGGATCGGCACGCCATCGCCCCACCCACCCTCCAACGACAGCTCGTAGAGCGCCTCGCCGTCGGCGGCGACCTCGACCCGTTCGCTCGTGAGCGCGTGCGTCATGCCTGGACCCCCAGGAGCTCGAGGGCTTGCGGGTAGTACTCCTCGGCGATCTCGAGCAGCTCGCCGGCGGGTCGCGCTTCCAGTGGGTATGGCAGCACGAGCACCTTGAGGTTCGGATGCCCGATGAACCGCGCCATGTTGCGCGCGTGGGTCTCGAACTCCGAGCAGACCACCACAAGTGACGGCTTCTCGTGGTCCTCCAATGCAACCGCGTCGTACACGCTGAACGATGTGCACGAGCCGCACGTGCCGAGGCCAACGATGCCGAAGTCGACCTTCTCCGACCACGCGTTCACGGCGGCGCGGTCGTCATGCCCCTCCTTGCCCACCTGTGCGACCGTCTCGATCTCGAGCGTCGTGGCCCCGGCGAGGTGGATACTCTCGGCCCATTCGCGGGCGATGAGCTTCCACGACCGCCACGCGAGGTCTGTTCTCAGTCCAACCACCTTTCCGGCGATCGGCGCGTCAACCGTGAAGGCCGGTGCGCCTTCCGTGGCAGGTGGGCGGGTAGTGGGTAGGCGGATCGCGATCGTGGATCGGCTGGTCATCTCAACCCCCTACGGCCTAGCTGAAGAAGAAGTCGTCCGGCGCCCTCACGACAGGGGCAACCAGCACTCCCTCGGCTGCCGTCATCAGATCACCGCTATTGGAAAACTCGACGTCGATGTCGACGCAGATCTGCTCGTCGCTCAAGGCGAGGACCTTCACCCGACCTGACACATCGGTGTACGGATAGAAGCCTTGGTTCTCCGAGGATCGTACGATCAGGCTGAGCGAAGTGAATGTCGTCGTTGTGTCGTACCCAAGTTCGTCGTCGCGCACGACATCGCCCGCGCGCAAGCCGCGCCGACGCGTGGGCACGATGCTGAGGGTTCCGATCGTCCCGCCGGGTTTGGGCTCGATGTCACCGAACCCGGACGTCTTCAGCTCGCGGCGGGGAATCTCGAAGTCGGCGAGGTAGATCGAGAAGTACGCGAGGCTCGTGGTCGCGGCCCGGTCCCGCTGCTTTTCGAGGAACTCCGGATCACCGGTCGACGCATTGGTGCTCGGAACGATCGGCACCCGTCGCGCGATGACATCGGTCACCTCGAACCCGGAGCCACCGCTCGGCACTCCGTACCGGCCCTCCAGGCGCATCACGAGCGGCGGGCGCCGACACTCGGCGGGCACTTCGTCACCGCTGCGAATCGCCGTAGCTCCGGCAACCATCGTCAGTGGCGCAACACTGCCGATCGCGACGCCGACGAGTACGACTCCGCGCCATGACACCGCGTTGACTCTACCCAGACTTTGGATTTCAGAAGGTCCCACCCCACCGAGACCTGCGACACAGGCCGGGAGACGGCACGACGAGAGGGTGGCGGCGGCTGATGAAGCGTGTGCTGCTCGGACTCGTGGTGATGATCGTGATGGCACCGACCGCTGCTGGCGCCGGGGTCAAGGGCGAGCGATGTTGCGCGTCCGCTGACTGGTGATTTCGTCAGGTTGACGGCTCCGCCGCAGTTGGGCGGCGCCACATCGGAATTGCGCTCAGTGCGATCACCAGCCCCAGCGCGACGAACACCCATGCCATCACTTCGACCGGAGCGTCCTTCACCTCGGCGAACTCTTCGACGTGGTCCCCGCGATACTCGACCTCGCCCTCGACGCGGTCGAAGATCTGTGGGTTCTCGAGCAGCTTCGCGAGGTCAGGGAAGTCGCGGTTCACGGTCGCCGCGAACTGGTCCGCGGTCTCGCCCCGCGCATCGGCGAACTCCGCAAGGACCGCCGGGACCTCAGCAGCTCCCGTCGTGCCGGTCTCGAACTGCTGCCGAGTGGTCGCGGCGATCTCGTCGGTGATGTTCAGCGAGTCGATCACTCGTTCGGCCTTCTGCGCCTTGTCGGGCAGACCCGTGACGAGCGTAAAGGCAGATATCGCCACGCCGACCGCAAGGATCGCGGCGGCCGGCGTTCGACCAGGGTGTCGCCACGCCCATCCCCCGAGCGTGATCAGTACAAGGCCGAGCAACACCGCGAACCAGGGCATCACCGTGATCGGCAATCCAGGTAACGGGATGTCGTCGGCTGCCTCGAAGTCGCTCTGACGGGCCTCGAGGTTCAACACAACCGCTTCGAACGCGCCGAGGATCACGGCACTCTCGTCGACGAACGCGCGCGCGACTGCCGGGTGATCAGAGCGCAGCTTCGCATCGAACTCGGCGTCGGTCATCCCGAGCTCATTGGCAAATGCCGGAAACACTCGTTGCACAACGTCGTCGACGGCGGTGTTGACTGCGTCGAAATCAGCGCGGAATTGGACGATGTTCTTCCCGCTCACGACGGGTCGTGCGTCAACGATGAGATTCTCGCCGGCACTCGCGCGCGAGAACCCGGACATCGCGAAGACTCCGCCGATGAGGATGATCCCCGTCATCCCAGCAACCACCGCAGCAACCCGCCGCACCCGCATCTCCCCGTCCGAGAAGCGCTGCAGGGTAGTCGCTTCCTGAGTCGCCAAAGCGTTGGTTGCCGCGTCTAGGAAGTCGCACCGAGCCAACGGGCGTGGTGCTGGAATGGGGTGATGTCCATCGATGACGGGTCCGCGCCTGGGGCGCGGGAACCCAGCTTCGACGAGATGGTGCAAACGCTGCTCGACCGGGCGACGGTGCCCCGTCGCTGGCGTGAGCCACAGCTCGCTGCCTCGTTGGTGGGGATCGACCGCGTGATGGTCTCGACCCCGCACGGCGCGATCGCAGCCTGGCGGACCGGCAGCGGACCGGCGACCGCACTGCTCCATGGTTGGCAGGATGACAGCTCGTTGTGGGAACCCTTGATGGTCGCGTTCCTCGAACGCTCGATTCCCTTCGTCGCATTCGATCTGCCGGCCCACGGGTTCTCCGAAGGCGATGGCGGACTTGTGTTCGAGGCCGCCGACGCGCTGCACGCCGTTACCAGCACACTCGGTCCAATCCGGTCCGTCGTCGCCCATTCATTCGCCAGTAGCGCGGCTGCGCTTGCAGTGTCCGAGGGGCACCCCGCCACGCGCCTCGCGCTCATCGCACCCCCGCTCTGGCCCGCACGTGCGAGCCGCTTCTACCGTGTGGCCGCTCAGCTCGGGTTTCCCGACGAAGCGGCAGAACGGGCCCGCACCATCTATCGACATTCGACCACCCCCGGCCGGGCGGAATACGACGTGCGGAGCCAGCTCGCTCAACTCGACGTCGATCTCTTGCTGGTCAGCTCCCTCGATGACGAGCAATTGGCCGTCGATGACGCTCGAACGGCAGCAACGAACCTTCGCCGCGGGGAGCTGTTCGAAGTTCATGGACCTGGCCATCGCGACACCGCGCGACACCCCGACGTCATCCATCGCGTCGTCGAGTTCATCGACGAGTGATGCGCCACGGGTGGCATCATGAACGACGGGCGCTTCGGAATCCGACGTGCGCGAATGAGTGAGAGAGCGAGGCAGAGTGGGCTATCGAGTCATTCAGTGGGCGACCGGGAAGCTCGGCACCCAGGCTGTAGCCGGGATCGTCGGTCATCCCGAGCTCGAGCTGGTGGGCGCCTGGGTGCACTCCGAGGACAAGGACGGTCGCGACGTCGGTGAGCTTTGCGGCTTGGAACCGCTTGGTGTCCAAGCGACCCGTGACAAGGACGCGCTGCTGGAGCTCCCCGCGGACTGCGTCTCGTACATGATTGCGCGCACGTGGGCAACCGACCCCGCCGAATCGGTCGGGGAGATCGCCCGGATCCTGCGTTCGGGCAAGAACGTCGTCAACGCGGCGTGGCCGGCGCTCCTCTACCCGAAGGGTCTCGACGCCGACGTCTACGAGCAGCTCCAAGCAGCCTGCATCGAAGGTGGGTCGTCCCTCTACACGTCCGGGATCGATCCCGGCTTCGGCAGCACAGCGCTCGCGCTCACCGCGCTGAGTGCGACGCGCGAAGTCCGATGCGTGCACACCTACGAGATCGGGAACTACACGGGCTGGAAGAACACCGCCATGGTCACGCTCATGGGTTTCGGCCAGCCCGACATCGAGCAATGTGCGATCTTGCGACCCGGTATGACCGCGGGGATCTTCGCGTCCTCACTGCGGCTCTGGGCCGACGCGATGGGTGTCGTGCTCGACGACATCGTCGAGGAGAAC
>JANOHN010000063.1:0-3388 GCA_031406505.1 Acidimicrobiia bacterium
GTCGAAGAGCGGGCGTGGATCCCCGAGCTCGATGTGCACGATGCACCGATCGGCGCCGGCGTCGGCGAAGCTCGCGAGCAGCACCGCCGGGTTGTCGACCATGAGATGGCAGTCGAGGAAGAGCTCGGTGCTCGCGCGCAGCGACGCCACGACCGGTGGGCCGATGGTGAGGTTCGGCACGTAGTGGCCATCCATCACATCGACGTGCAGCAGATCCGCCTCTGATGCGACCCGCTCCACGTCTTCGGCGAGATGGGCGAAGTCGGCAGACAGAATCGACGGCGCGATCTTCTGGGACGGCATGGGGCCGAGGCTAGTGATCGAACCGCCTCATGTCGCGTTCTGCAGCCCGAGCACGAACATGCCGTCGGTACCGGCATCCTGCGGGAGGATGAGTCCCCCAGGGCCGTGCGGGCGCCACGCCGGCGGTGGCGGAAGCACCTTGAACGACGGCAGTGCAGCAAGGACGCGCTCGGCCACACCGGTCGTCTCGACGGCTGTAGGCGTGCACACCGAGTAGACGAGCACGCCCCCAGGACGGACGGTCGTGGCGGCTTCGAGCACCAACGCGGTCTGGAGATCGGCAAGTGGTGCGAGCACTGCCGGGTCCACTCGCCAGCGCAGGTCGGGGCGGCGCCGGAGCGCGCCAAGCCCGCTGCACGGGGCGTCGACGATGACCAGGTCGAAGCGGTTGCCACGAACCGGCAGCGATCGGGCGTCGGACTGGGCGGTCACCAAGCTCGTGAGGCCCAGTCGTGCGGCCGCCTCCCGCACGAGGCGGAGGCGCCCGGCATCGACGTCGAGCGCCACGACCGTGCCTTCGTCGCCGACGAGCTCAGCCGCAGCCGTCGCCTTGCCTCCAGGCGCGGCGGCGACGTCGAGCACACGCATGCCCGCGGTCGGCGCGGCGTACGCGATCACCGCTTGGCTCGCCTGATCCTGCGGTGTGGCCCGACCTTCGGCGACGGCGGCAAGGGCGCCCAGGTCGCCCGCGCCGCGCACCACGAGCGCATCGCCGACCAGCCGACCCGGTTCGACCTGCGCACCGGTCGCCTGGAGCTCCTGCGCGAGCGCAGCAACATCAGTGCGTCGCGGGTTCGGCCGCAGCGCGACGGCACCCGACTCGTTCGAAGCCGCGAGCGCGCCGAGCGCGTCGACGGATCCCAGATCCTCCACCAGCTGGTCGACCAACCAATCGGGATACGACAGAGCGATCGCCTCGGTCGCTGGTTCGGGCCACGGCGGTCCCGCGGCCGACAGCGCACGCAGCACCGCGTTCACGTAGCCGCGCGCGCGCGGCGGCGTCGCTTCGACCGTCTCGGCAACGGCCGCATGTGCGGGCACCCCCACCACGAGCTGATGCGCACCGATCCGCAAGGCAGCCCGTACCCCAGGATCGAGCGATTCGATGCGGCGGCGACCGTGAGGGGCGAGCATGTTGTCGAGTCGGCGTCGAGAGCGAAGCGTCCCGTAGACCAGCTCGGTCACGAACGCGCGATCACGCATCGACAGGCTCGATCCTCGGAGCATCGAAGGGACGATCACGTGCGAGTACGCACCGTCCTCGATCCGGACCAGCGCGTCACAAGCGAGGTGGCGTGCGCCGCGTCCGCTCACGGCTCGTCCGCCGAGACCTTGAGCTTTCTCAGACCTCGGCGCCAGTCGATGCCGGTCATGGGCCGTCCACCTTCTGGCTGCACCTCGTCGAACACGAGGAGTCCGTCGGTCGTGGCCAGACGCGCCCCATCATCGATCGCGCCCGACCGTTCCCCGGACCCCGGTGCAACCGACGCGCGCAAGACCTTGACGCGCTTGTCGCCAACGCGCAGCCATGCGCCGGGACGCGGGTTGCCGGCGCGAACAAGCCGGTGCAGAGCATCTGCGGAGCGGTTGGGATCGAGGCGGAACTCGGCAACGTCGAGCTTCTCGGCGTAGGTCGGCTCGCCCACCTGGGCCTCAGGCACCGCGGTCGGAACGTCAGGCAACGTGCGCATGAGCAGCTGCGTCCCGAGATCGACGAGACGGGCGCGCAGCTCCCCCGCGGTCTCATCGGCGTCGATCACTGTGCGCTCCGATGCGAACACCGGCCCGGTGTCCAACCCCTCTTCGAGTCGCATGATGCACACGCCGGTCTCGCCATCACCCTCGAGGAGCGCACGCTCCACTGGCGCGGCGCCGCGCCACCGAGGCAGCAACGAGAAGTGCACGTTCACGAGGCCGAGCGGCACCGCATCGATGAGCGCCGGCGGAAGGATCTGCCCGAACGCAACCACGACGCCAAGCTCGGCGCCCGACGAACGCACATCGTCGACGACCTCGGCAGCCTTCACCGGGGTTCGAACGTCGAGGCCCAGCCGAGTGGCTGCCTCGCGAACCGGGCTCGGCGTGAGCTCCCCACCGCGACCACGGCGCCTGTCGGGTCGAGTGACCACGAGCGCGACGTCGTGCCCGGCCGCGACGAGCGCGTCGAGTGCGGTTGCAGCGTCGGTCGGTGTCCCGAAGAACACGAGGCGCACGGCGCCCGTCCTCGGTCGGTGGTCAGAGTCGGCGGCCGCCGTCCCCGTCGATCGTCGAGCCGAGCGTCCCGTCGAGCTCTCGCTGGCGCAGCTCGCGCAACGCGGCCTTACGGGTGTCGGCGTCGAGCCGGTCGAGGAGGAGCACCCCGTCGAGGTGGTCGATCTCGTGCTGGATGAGACGGCCCATGAGCTCGTCGCCAACAAGCACCACTTCCTTGCCGTCGAGATCGATGCCCTGCACCGTGACCACCTTCGGCCGCACGATCTCGAAGCTCAACCCTGGGACCGACAAGCAGCCTTCGTCGTAGAGCCACTCCCCGCTCGTCTCCACGATCTGGGGGTTGATGATCACGCCGGGGTCGTCGCCGACGTCGTACGTGTACAAGCGCTTCTGCACACCCACCTGCGGTGCTGCGAGACCCACGCCGCGAGCCTCGTGCATCGTCGCGATCATTGTGTCGACCAGACGCGCGAGATCGGCGTCGAGCTCGGTGACCTCCGGCGCGCGTTGGCGCAGCACCGGGTCCCCGAACAGCCTGATGGTGTACGTGCCCACACACACAAGGGTACCAGTCAGGTCTTCTGCAACTGGCTGCGTCGGTCCGTCAGACGCGTCGCGGATCCACATCAACGCGCAGTCGGCCGATGACGCGCGCCGCCGCGAGATCAGTCGCGGCGAGCGTGTCGCAGAGGTCCTTGGTCGACGGCGCCCGCAGCAGCGCGCGTCCGCGCGACGGTCCGAGGACCGACACCGGACCGAGGTGCCGCTCGAGCTCGGCACACGCAGCGTCCACGGCTGCCGCATCGCCGCTGAGCTCCGCGAGCCCACCGAACGGCGGGTAGGCCAATGCGCGCCGACGCGCGAGGTCGCC
>JANOHN010000081.1:0-4320 GCA_031406505.1 Acidimicrobiia bacterium
GGCGTGGTCGGGTGAGGTCGCGTCGCTCGACGCGGCCGCGGCAATGGTCGAAGACGTCGATCGACTGCTCCGAGGTGTCCCGGGTGTTCGCGCGCTCCTGACCGACCGGTCCGGTGCGCTGGGCATCGCGCACCACTCGGAGCAGCTCACCGAGCTGCTTGCGACGGCCGAGCTCCGACTGGACCAGGACGCCTCGTCGCTGGCGGTCACCGATCTCGAAGCGGTCAACGCGGCGATGCTCCGCGCCAAGGACGCCGTGTGGGCCGTGCACAACGACCGGCTCCGTACGGCGCGCGCCGTCGAAGATCTCGCGGGTGCGGAATCGTCCGAAGCCGAGATCGAGGCGTTCACGACGATCCAGATCGCCCTGTCGGCTCTCGACCGTCTCGAGGTTCGCGGCCGCGACTCTGCCGGCATCCACCTTCTTGTGCGCGGTCACGGCCTCGACTTCGCCGACCCCGCCGTCGCTGGGCTCATCGAGCGGCGCATCGCCGACCCGCTGTTCGGGCACGGCTCGGTGCGCATGCCCGACGGCATGCTGTCGCTCGTCTACAAGGCTGCGGCCGAGATCGGTGAGCTGGGCGACAACGTTCGTCACCTGCGCGACGCCATTCGCAGCGACGAGCTGCTGAAGCTCGCACTCGCGTCCGACGATGCCGACGTCACCCTCCTCGGTCACACCCGCTGGGCGAGCGTCGGCATCATCTCGGAGCCCAACGCGCACCCGCTCAACCAAGAAGAAGACGGGCGCGTCGACGGGCCATACGTGGTGGCCGCGCTCAACGGCGACGTCGACAACCACGTCGACCTCACAGTGTTCGAGGGGATCGCCGCGCCGACCGAGATCACTACCGACGCCAAGGTGATCCCCGCGCTCGTGTCGCGCCGCCTCTCCGAGGGTGTCGACCCCACCGAAGCATTCCGGGCAACGGTCGCGTCGCTCGAAGGTTCGGTCGCGATCGGTGCCAGCTCCGCCGCCGCGCCCGGCCAGCTCTTCCTTGCGCTGCGGGGCAGTGGTCAGGCGCTCTACGTGGGCCTTGCCGAAGACGTGTTCATCGTCGCGAGCGAGCCGTACGGACTGGTGGAAGAGACCGACACGTACGTTCGCCTCGACGGAGAGACGCCGACGGATCCGAAGCGGGGTGCCGCGACTCGCGGGCAGATCGCGGTTGTCGACGCCGCGAAGGCCGGCGAGCTCGACGGCATCACTCGTCGCGCGTACGGCGGCACCGATCTGCCGGTGACGGCGGACGATCTCCAACACGCGCAGATCACCACCCGCGACATCGATCGGGGCGACTACCCCCACTATCTCCTCAAGGAGATCTCGGAGGCGCCCGACTCGTTCCGCAAGACCCTGCGGGGCAAGGTGGTCGACGACGGCAAGGGCCGCCTGCATGTCGCGCTTGGCGCCGACACGCTGCCCTCGTCCGTGGTCGAGCGGTTGCGCGACGGCACGCTGCGCCGGATCACCGTCGTCGGCCAGGGCACGGCTGCTGTTGCGGGCCAGAGTCTCGCGGCGGCACTCGAGGGATTGGCGCGCGAGCGCCTGGTCGTAGAGGCGATCCCGGCGACCGAGCTCTCCGGCTTCGGGTTGCGCACTGACATGTCGGACACCCTGGTCGTCGCCATCAGCCAGAGTGGTACCACTACCGATACGAACCGCACCGTCGATCTCGTCCGCGACCGCGGCGCGGTCGTCATCGCGATCGTCAACCGCCGCAACAGCGACCTCGTCGACAAGTCCGACGGTGTCCTCTACACGTCCGACGGGCGCGACGTCGAGATGAGCGTCGCCTCCACGAAGGCGTTCTACGCGCAGATCGCGGCCGGTCACCTCCTTGCGATCGCCCTCGCCGATGCCGTGGGCGGGCTCGACCCCGATGACGTGCACCGGCGCCTCACCGCGTTGCGCGAGCTCCCCGACGCGATGCGCAAGGTCATCGGGCAGCGCGAAACGATCGGCGCGGTCGTGCAACGGCACGTGCTGAGCCGTCGCTACTGGGCGGTCGTTGGCAACGGCGTCAACGCCATCGCCGCCCGCGAGCTGCGCATCAAGCTGTCGGAGCTCTGTTACAAGGCGATCGCCTGCGACGTCACCGAGGACAAGAAGCACATAGACCTGTCGTCGGAGCCCCTCGTGATCGTGTGCGCCGCCGGGCTCGCCGGCTCGAATGCCGACGATGTGGGCAAGGAAGTGGCCATCTACCGCGCGCACCGCGCCGCGCCGATCGTCATCGCCGAAGACGGGATGCGCTATCCCGCCGCGCTCGAGACCATCGCCGTCCCGCACGTCCACCCCGACCTCGACTTCGTCCTCGCCACCGTGGCCGGTCACCTGTTCGGGTACGAAGCGGCGCTGGCGATCGACGCGTCCGCGCGTCCGTTGCACGAGGCCCGAGCCGCGGTCGAAGCTGCGGCGCACGGTGAGCCCACCGAGCTGCTCGATCGACTTGGTCCGCTCCTCGAGGAGCCGGCGCAACGCTTCCACGACCAGCTACGCGCCGGCTCGTTCGACGGTTCGCTCGAAGCCAGCACCGCGGTGCGCATCGGCTCGCTCCTGCGGTACGCCATCGGCGCGCTCTCGCTCGACTCGTACGAGATCGAGCACGGCAAAGTCGGCACGCCGTCGACGGTCGTCGAAGATCTCACTGCCGCGCTCACGAAGGGCATCGAGGAGCTCACTCGTCCCGTCGACGCGATCAAGCACCAAGCGAAGACGGTCACGGTCGGCATCTCACGCTCCGACGAGTCGCTGCTCCAGGCGCCGCTCGTGCAAGCCGTGCTCGCGGCGGGCGCGCCTCGCGATGGCCTGAGCTTCCGTGCGCTGCGCACGCTGGTGGACCTCGACCCCGTGGTCGAGGAGGTCACCGGCTACACCCGGTACCGCATCGAGGGCGACCTCGCGCACGACCAGGCCACGGTCCACGTGGTCGACCGCGGCGGCGTGGCTGCGAGCATCAAGTCGCGCACCGATGCCGACCCGAGCCTGCGAGGCACGAAGCACCGCGTGGCGACCCAGCGGGAGGTCACCGCGATGCGCGGCGCCCACGACGGCCGCACGATCGTGATGGTCCCCGAAGTGAAGAACAACCAGACGGTCGGACTCACGCTGCTCCACGTTCGCTTCGCCGACACGCTCCCCGCGGAGACGATGCGGACGGTGCTCCAGGGCTACCAGGGCCGTTACGGCGCCCTCCGAGATGCCGTCACCGAGACCGAGCCCACCATCGACGACGCCGTCCTCGGCACCATCCCGGTCGTCGACCTCCTCACCGACCCCGTCTACGTCCTCGCGGAGCGCTGGCGCCGCTACTGATGGGCTTCGACGTCGACGAGCTCATCGCCGACTGCCGCGGCGCGCTTGCGGCGGATCAACCTCACATCGCCGTTCGTGACGTGCTCGACCGAGTCGTGGCGCAGCGCGCGCAGGTTGCCGACGCGCTCGGACGCGACGAAGGCGGCATCGAGACGCTCCACACCTCGCCCGAGCTGACCATGCTGAACGTGGTGTGGACGCCCGGGATGAGGCTCTTCCCTCACGATCATCGGATGTGGGCCGCGATCGGCATCTACGGAGGCACCGAGGACAACGAGTTCTTTCGCCGCGCTGGCGGTGCGCTCGAGCCGAGCGGCGGGAAGTCGGTCGCGGCGGGTGAGGTGCTGCTCCTCGGTGACGACGCGATCCACGCGGTGGCCAATCCGCTCTCCTCGTTCACCGGCGCGATCCACGTGTACGGCGGCGACTTCTTCGCCGAGCCGCGCCGCGAGTGGGACCCGGACACGTTCGAGGAACGCCCCTACGACGTGGACCACGCCCGCCAAGTCTTCGCCGACGCCAACGAACGGTTCCGCGCCCAACCGGCCTGAGCCGGCCCGGGCCCGGCCGGTTCCCTGATGGTCGCATGGTTTCTGCCATTCGTCGCGTGCGCCGTCGTCGGGCTTGCCAAGCGAACATATGTTCGGTAGAGTGCTGGAAGCGCTTCGCGGACGAGCCTGACGTCCTGCCAACGGTTGAGCCCCTCGGGGCTCCCAGCCCGGTGCTGCCGGGCTGGTCGACGACGAGGTTGCCGGCGTGGACTTTCAGGAGCTCGACTGCGCGATCGCCACCATCGAGGTGTTCGTTCGCGACTTCGAGCCGGGCTTGCTCGATGCCCGCACTGCGGTGCGCACGGTCGAACGCTTCGCCAAGGTCACGCACCTCGGGGAAGTTGGCACCGCGCTGGCCGCGCAACGGGTGGACGAGACCTTCGCGTACCGCGAGAGCGGGGCGCGGTGTGCTGCCGACTGGCTCGCGCGCAAGACGGGCGTGGCGTCGGC
>JANOHN010000102.1:0-4894 GCA_031406505.1 Acidimicrobiia bacterium
GGCGCCGCGGTCGTTGCCGGCGACAAGGAGGTCGGCGCGGTCACGAGCGCCGCCGCGGTGCCCAACGAGGACCGAGCCGTCGCGCTCGCGATGGTCCGCCGCGAGGTCGAGCCTCCCACCGACGTCACCGTCCGCTGGGACCGCGGCGTGCTCCGAGCCGAAGTCCTCCCCTAGGCCGGCAGGACCACCACGAAGCGCGAGCCGCCGTTGTCGAGGGGCTCGCACGCAGCCGCGCCGCCCATGGCGTTCGCGAGCTCGTGGACGATCGCGAGGCCGATGCCGGTTCCGACCTTGCGACCCGGCGTGTCCCTGACGGTGTAGAGGCGGTCGAACACGCGGTCCCGCTCCGCTTCCGGGATACCGGGTCCGTCGTCGTCCACGCGCAGCTCGACGTGCCCGTCTCGCTGCACGATGTCGACAACGACCGATGTCGCGGCGTATTTCAGCGCGTTCTCCACAAGGTTGGCGACGATCTGCCCGAGGCGCTCCGGATCGGTGTTCATCGTGATCGGGTCGCCTGGTGAGATCTCGAGCGACACGCCGAGCTCGTGCAGCGCCGGTGCGAATCCCTGCACGGTCGTGCGAACGACGCTGCGAGCGTCGACCGGGACCTTCGTGAGGGAGAACTCGTGAGTGTCGAGTCGGGCCAGGTCGAGGAGATCTGCGACGAGCCGCTCCAGTCGACGCGCCTCGGTGGCAATGACGTCCGCCGCGCGGGCGCGATCGGCGGGGGAGTCGATCACACCGTCGGACATGGCTTCGGCGTAGCCCTTGATGGAGGTCAACGGTGTGCGCAGATCGTGCGAGATGCTCAGCAGGAAGGCGCGCTCGTGACCCCGTGCCGTCTCGAGCTCGTCGGCCATCGTGTCGATGCTGCGAGCAAGGCTGCCCAGCTCGTCGTTCGGCATCGACGCGGTGCCGACTCGAGCGGAGAGGTCGCCCGCGGCGATGCGCCCGGCGGTCGTCTGCATGGCGGCGAGTGGTTGCGTGAGTCGCCGGGCGAGGAACACCGAAGCGACGGTCGCGATGATGAGCGCGAACAGGCTCGTGCCGAACAGATACGGGCCAGCGCGACCGAGTGGTCGGGTCTCGACGGCTTGGGTCAACACCACGACGGCCGTGAACTCATTCACGCCGGTGATCGGCTGGGCGACGAACGCGGTTCCGTCCTTGACGCCCGCTTGGAGCCGACCGTCGAGGAGCGCGTCGGTGTCGAGGTCGGCGATGGTGAGGTTGCGAGGGAGCTCCACGAGCTCGGGGCCGGACGCCGAACACGGCAGCACGCCGCCAAATCCCTCGCGGGCGACGCCGTTCGCGTCCACGATCACGACGCTCCCGCCCGTGGCTCGGAGGAGTCCGGCGATCAGCACACAGAAGCGCTGACTGGCCACGCCGCCCTGCGGCGCTCGAGAGGCTTCCCCTCCGAGCGTTGCGAGCTGACGGGCGATCGTCGGCGCTTGACGCTTCAGGTCGTCGAGAGCATCGACCGCCGACGTGTCGCGTGCGAGGCCGGCCGCGCCAAGCGCCGCGACCATGAGTACGCCGAACGCGATGCCAACCATCGCGACGAGCAGCCGGGTGCGCAGGCGTCGCGGCCGCTTGCTCACGACCGAGGCGCCCCCGACTCCAGCCGGTAGCCGACGCTCCGCACCGTCGTGATGTCGAGCGCATCCCCCAGCTTCTTGCGCACTTGCGCGATGTGCACGTCGACGGTTCGCGCATCACCGAACCAGTCGTGACCCCACACGCCGTCGAGGATCTGCTGGCGCGACAACGCGAGACCCGGTCGCTCCGCGAGGAACCGCAACAGCTCGAACTCCTTAGTAGTGAACTCGACCGGCGCCTCGTCGATGCGCACCTCGCGCCGCCCGGTGTCGATGGCGACGCGACCGGCTTGGACCACCTCCGGCACGGGCGCACCGTCGGCGCGTCGGAGCACGGCCTTCACCCGTGCGACGAGCTCGGCCGGCGAGAAGGGCTTGGTGACGTAGTCGTCGGCTCCGAGCTCGAGCCCGAGGACGCGGTCGACCTCATCGGCGCGGGCGGTGAGGAAGATCACCGGCACCTGCGACGACTGCCGGATGCGCTTGCACACCTCGAGGCCGTCAATGTCGGGAAGGCCCACATCGAGCACGACGAGCCGTGGCCGGTGAGTCTGGAACGCCTCGAGCCCAGCCGCGCCGGTGGGGGACTTGAGCACGCGAAACCCCTCGCGCTCGAGGTACATCCCGACCAGGTCAGCGATGTTGGCCTCATCGTCGACGACGACGATCGTCCCCTGTTGCAAGGAGCACATTCTGACCCTCCCCGGTCTCCTCAATCTTGGATGCCCGGAGATCAGGAGAGTGTGAGGTGCGTGTGAGGTTCAGGGGAGTTGGTTGGTCTTCACCACTTCGCTCAACCAAAGCGCACTCGGCTTGATCGTGCGCTGCTGCGTGGAGCGGTCCACGCCGACGATCCCGAAGCGCATCCGATAGCCGAAGGCCCACTCGAAGTTGTCGAGCAGCGACCAATGGAAGAAGCCCCGCACGTCGAGGCCGTCGTCGATCGTGCGGGCCACACCGGCCAAGGAGTCGCGCAAGAAGCGGATCCGTTGCTCGTCGTCGTCGGTGCCGATGCCATTCACGGTCACGTAGACGGGCACGCCGGTCACCTCCACCGCGCGGCGGATCGCAGCTTCAGCCGCACTGGGCCAGTACTCGTAGCCCATCGGCAGCACTTCGACGCCTCGCTCGGGACCGGTCACGCCGGTGGTGTCCACCCGCGTGCGCGAGTAGGCCTGCACGCCGAAGAAGTCGTCGCCTGTGCACGTCTCCAAATAGACGTCCTCGTGATGCGCGCGGTAGTCCTTCATGGAGTCCTCGCACCCGGGCTCAGCCGACCAGTCGCTCATCGACAGCGTGAGGCCGACCGGGAAGTCGCCCCGCCCCGCCTTGAGCGCGTCGTACGACCGGCGATGCGCCGCGATGAGCGTCTCGGTTGCCTTTGCGTAGCCGTCGAGGTCCTGCGTGCGCCCGGGCGGGAATGCACCCATGAGCCAGCCCATGAGCGGGACGATGTTCGGCTCATTGATGGTGCAGGCCATCGCGATCCGGTCGCCGAGCGTGTCGACCGCGTGCTCGCAGAAGCGAGCGAACCGCTCGGCCGTGACGGGATTGGTCCACCCGCCATCGGCGGCCGCCCAGCGCGGTGTGGTGAAGTGATGGAACGTCACGACGGGTTGCAGGCCACGTTCGATGCACGCGTCGAGCATGCGCGCGTAATGGTCGAGCTGCGAGCGCGACCACTCGCCTTCCTCAGGTTCGATGCGCGACCACTCGATCGAGAAGCGATAGGCCTGGAACCCGAGCTCGACGAGGATGTCGAGGTCCTGCGGATATCGCCAGTAGTGGTCGACCGCGTCACCCGATGGGTCGGCGCACACGGTGTCGGGCGCGTGCTCCCACGCCCACCAGTCGTTGTTCCAGTTGTCACCCTCGACTTGGTGGGCCGCCGTCGCGGTGCCCCAGAGGAACCCATCGGGAAACGCAGTCATGGAGCGGATCGTACGGTGGTCGGCTTCAGGCCCGCGGGGTCGCGCGGGAACCGGCGCGCAGCAACGATGCCAAGGAGCGCGACCAGCAACATCAGACCGAACACCGCGGTGAGCGCATCGCGTCGCCCGCCGGTTGCCGCCACCGCGACGATCGCGCCACCGAGGCCGGTGCCGAGCGCCTGTCCGAGCACATCGCTGAGCTGGAGCGCCGACGTTGCCGCGCCCTGTGCCTCGTCGGCGGCCTCGGAGATCACCGTGATCGACATCGTGCTGTACGACAGGCCCATCCCGAGCCCGGCGATACCCCATGCGATGCCGGCGACCCACACCGGGACGTCGCGGAGCAGCACCGTCGCCGCGAGCGCGATGCCGATCGTGATCAGCACCAAGCCCGCGGTGGCCATCGTGCGACGCGTCCATCGCCCGGCGCGACGGGCTTGGAGCCATGATCCGCAGGTCCAGGTAAGTGTGGCGGGCGTGAGCACCAGTCCGACGCCGACGGCTGAGAGGCCGCGCACGCTTGCGAGCGTGAGCGCGAGGAACGCGTCAGCACCGAAGAAGGCGAACGTCTCGAGTCCGCGCGACGCGATCGCGGCCGGCAGCCCGCGACGGGCGCGCAGCGTGCCCGCGGGCGTGAGGTGCCGGAACGCCGGGATGCCCAACACCAAACCGAGCAGCCCGAGCGCCGCGCCTAGCCAGAGCTCGTCGGCGCCGAGCCCGCCCACGAGCAGTCCCGCGCCGATCGCGAGGCGAATCGCCGAGCCCACCGGGAGCACTCCTTCGGTGACGTTGGTGCCGACACCGAGGCTGCGCATCACGGGCAAGACCAGCCATGCCGCGACGACCGGGAGCACGGCCAGTCCGAGGAACACGAAACGCCAGCCGAGCTCTTCCGCGATCACGCCGGCGAGCGCGGGTGCCGCGAGACCAGGGATCACCCAGGCCGTGGAGAGCAAGGCGAACTGTCGCGGCCGTTCGTGCTCGTCGTACGCACGAGCGATCGCCACGTACGCGGTTGCGAGCATCGCCCCCGCGCCGAGTCCTTGCACGGCGCGCCCGACGACCAACACCGGCATCGTGGGCGCGAGACCGCACATGAGCAGCCCGGTCATGAAGCACACCAGCCCGACCGAGAAGGGTGCGGCCGGGCCGTGGCGATCCGACGCATGCCCGGCGATCACCACGCTCACGAGGTTCGCGAGCATGAATGCCGCGAACGTCCAGCCGTAGAGATCGAGCCCGCCGAGCTGACGCGCCACCCGCGGCGCGATCGTCGCGACGGACAGGGCTTCGAAGGCGATCACCGACACGTTGAGCATCAGCCCGATCGACAGACGCCTCCGGTCCACGGCGCATCCT
>JANOHN010000106.1:0-16061 GCA_031406505.1 Acidimicrobiia bacterium
TGAGCGGGTGACGAGAATCGAACTCGCGTCACCAGTTTGGAAGACTGGAGCTCTACCACTGAGCTACACCCGCGCGAAGGCTTTGTCGCCTCCGAGTCGGGGAGGGGGGATTTGAACCCCCGACCCCCTGCTCCCAAAGCAGGTGCGCTAACCAAGCTGCGCTACTCCCCGGTCGCTTCCAGCGTAGGCGGTGTCCTCCGCCGGTTACGGAGGGGAACACGCTCGCCGCTGCGACGAGGATCGTCAGAAGGCCCCGCCTAGGATCCCGTCGTGCCGGGTTCCGAGTCTTCTCTGCGCGCGTTCGCGCGCCGGTACGTGATCGCGTTCGGGCTCGCGCTCGTCACGATTATCGGCGCGGTCGTGATGGTGAACTACGTCTTCGACGAGAAGTTCAAGGAGATCGACCGCGTCCAGGTCGACACCGTCGAGTCGGCGACCGAGGTCACGAACTACCTCTTGATTGGCTCCGACACGCGGGCGATCAAGGTCGACGAGGACGACTTCTTCGGCAGCGAGAGCGATGCCGGCGGGCAAAGGTCCGACACGTTGATGGTCGTGCACGTCAACCCGAAGAAGCAACAAGCCGTCGTCGTCTCCTTCCCACGAGATCTCTGGGTGGAGATCCCTGGTGTCCCGCTCGACAACACCCATTGCTCGTCGATCAGCACCGGGAAATGCATGTCGAAGCTCAACTCGGCCTTCAACACCGGCCCCGACACCGTCATCCAGACCCTGCAGCTGAACTACGACATCCCGATCAACCACTACATCGAGATCAACTTCGTCACCTTCGAGGGGATCGTCGACGCCGTCGGCGACGTCCCCATCTACTTTCCCTACCCCACGCGCGATGAAGAGACCGGGTTGTTCACGCCTGTGGCTGGGTGCCGGCTGCTCGACGGCAAGGGAGCGCTGGCCTATGCCCGCTCGCGCCATCCCGAGTACTACAGCTTCCCGAACTCCGGTTGGCTCGCGCAGGGGGCGACCGGTGACCTCGCCCGCATCCAGCGCCAGCAGGACTTCATGCGGCGGCTCATGACCCTCGCGGTAAGGAAGAGCCTGACCAACCCGCTCACCGCCAACAAGGTTGTGGACCGCATCATCCCGAACCTCAAGATCGACGATGCGCTCCAGAAGGACGACCTGCTCGGACTCATCGACGTGTTCAGCGGCGTCGACGCCAACGACTCGAGCAAGGTGGCGTTCCTCACGCTTCCGGCGACCACCGGCTCCGCGGGCAGCCTGTCGGTCCTCTACGTGGCCGAGACCGAGGCCGCGAATCTGCTCAAGGTGATGCGGGACTTCAGCGGGAAGGCGTCGCACTCGTCATCGCCGACGACCACTGCCGCGGGTTCCAGCGGAACGACGGCGCCGACCGGCGCAACCGGCGCGACCACTACAACGACCGCGACCACGCAAGTTGCCCCTGCACCGATCATCGACGACGACGAGCTGGGACCACCGGCGGAGAAGACCGCACCGTGTGTGTGAACCGATTCCCTGGTGCGAAGGGCGGGTAAGGCCCCCGGGTATCCTCGCCCCCTCTCCTATGGCGTCCCTCACGACCTCCGTCGAGCCGCTCGAGGGCAACAAGGTTCGCCTCACCGTGGAGATCCCGGCCGCGGAGTTCGAGAAGGCGGTCGACGCCGCCTTCCGCAAGATCGCCGGTGAGGTGAAGATCGCCGGCTTCCGGCCGGGCAAGGCGCCGCGTCAGCTCCTCGAAGCGCAGCTGGGGAGCGGTGTCGCCCGCGAGCAAGCCCTGCGCGATGCGCTCCCGAACTACTACGCCGACGCGGTCGCCGCTGAGGACATCGACGTGATCGCGGCGCCCGAGATCGACGTGACCGCCGGTGAGGTCGACGGCGATGTGCACTTCGACGCCGTCGTCGAGATCCGGCCGATCGTCAAGGTCGACGGCTACTCCGGGCTGCAAGTGGAGGTCCCGAACCCCGAGGTGCCCGACGACGCGGTCGACGCCCAGATCGACATGCTCCGCGACCGTTTCGCCGACCTCGAAGAGAAGGCCGGACCACTCACCGAGGGCGACTACGCCCAGATCGACATCAAGGGCTCCGTGCACGACGAGGTCATCGACGCGCTCAGCGCCACCGACTTCTTGTACGAGGTCGGCTCGGGCGCGCTCGTGCCCAAGCTCGACGAGGAGCTTCGGGGCAAGAAGGCCGGCGACATCCTCAAGTTCAACGACGCCCTTCCCGAGCGGTTCGGTGATCGAGCGGGCGAAGACGTCTCGTTCCAGGTGCTCATCAAGGAGGGCAAGCGCAAGGTGCTGCCCGAGCTCACGGACGAGTGGGTCTCCGAGGTGAGCGAGTTCGAGACGCTCGACGAGCTTCGCGCCGACGCGCGCCAACGTCTCGACCTCTACGCCAAGGTGCAGACGCAGATGCTCGTGCGCGACAAGGTGCTCGAAGCCGCGGCACGCCTCGTGACCGACGAGCTCCCCGACGCGCTCGTCGTCGGCGAGATGGAGCGACGGCTGCACGATCTCGCTCATCGACTCGAGCGCCAGGGCGCGACGATCGCGCAGTACCTCGCCGCGACTGGTCAGGAACAGGAAGCGTTCGTCGCCGATCTCCGAGCCGGGTCCACGCTCGGCGTGCAGGCCGACCTCGCGCTGCGCTCGGTCGTCGCCCAAGAGGGCATAGAAGCGACTGATGCCGACGTCGATGCCGAGATCGCTCGTCTGGCCGAACGGGCCGAGGAAACCCCGGCCAAGGTGCGCCGAGAGTTCGAACAGAGGGGCACATTGGAGGCGGTACGCTCTGACATCGCCCGTGGCAAGGCCCTCCAGTTCATGGTCGACCACGCCACAGTCGTTGATGAGTCTGGTACCCCCGTCGACTTGAGTCTCCCCGGTGGCTCCGCTGCCGAGGACACCGAAGCCCCGTCCGCCGAGCAACCCGACAACCCCGAACGTTCCCCAGAACAGGTAGAGGAGCCGAGCGAGTGAGCGAGCCGATCAAGAACTACCTCGTGCCCACGGTCATCGAGCAGACGAACCGTGGTGAGCGCGCCTTCGACATCTACTCGCGGCTCCTCAAGGAGCGCATCATCTTCCTCGGCACGCCGATCGATGATCAGGTCGCCAATCTGCTGATCGCGCAGCTCTTGCACCTCGAGAGCGAAGACCCCGACAAGGACATCTCCATCTACGTGAACTCACCCGGTGGCGAGATCACGGCCTTGTTCGCGATCTACGACACGATGCAGTTCATCAAGCCCGACATCCAGACGCTCTGCATGGGCCAGGCCGCGTCGGCCGCGGCCGTGCTGTTGGGCGCGGGCACGAAGGGCAAGCGCTTCGCCCTTCCGCACGCACGCATCCTCATCCACCAGCCGCACGGTGGAACGTCGGGCCAGGCCGTCGACATCGAGATCCAGGCCAAGGAGATCGTGCGCATGCGCGAGCTCCTCGACCGCCTCTTGGCCCACCACACGGGCCAGACCGTGGAGAAGGTCGCATCCGACACCGACCGCGACTTCATCATGAGCGCGCCCGAGGCACAGGAGTACGGCATCATTGACGAGGTGATCACCAACCGAGAGCTCGCGTCGGTCGCAGCCGCGGCCGGGGTCAGCTAGAGCGCGCCGGCGAGGCAGGGGGAACCAGCGTGGCGAAGTTCGGTGATGGCGGCGACCTCCTGAAGTGTTCGTTCTGTGGCAAGAGCCAGAAGCAGGTCAAGAAGCTCATCGCCGGCCCCGGCGTCTACATCTGTGACGAGTGCATCGATCTCTGCAACGAGATCATCGAAGAGGAGCTGTCACAGGGCTCCGAGGTTCGCTTCGACGAGCTGCCCAAGCCTCGTGAGATCTACGAGTACCTGAACGACTACGTCATCGGGCAGGACCAATCGAAGAAGATCTTGTCGGTCGCGGTCTACAACCACTACAAGCGCGTGCAAGCCGGTGCATACGGCGATCCCGAGGTCGAGCTCCAGAAGTCGAACATCATGCTGATCGGCCCCACGGGCTGCGGCAAGACGCTCCTTGCACAGACGCTGGCACGGCTGTTGAAGGTTCCGTTCGCCATTGCCGACGCAACTGCGCTCACCGAAGCCGGGTACGTCGGCGAGGACGTCGAGAACATCCTGCTCAAGCTGATCCAGGCTGCCGATTACGACGTGAAGAAGGCCGAGACCGGGATCATCTACATCGACGAGATCGACAAGATCGCGCGTAAGGCCGAGAACCCGTCGATCACGCGCGACGTTTCCGGCGAAGGCGTGCAGCAGGCGCTGCTCAAGATCCTCGAGGGCACGACCGCGTCGGTGCCGCCCCAGGGCGGGCGCAAGCACCCGCACCAGGAGTTCATCCAGATCGACACCACGAACATCCTCTTCATCTGTGGTGGAGCTTTTGCCGGCATCGAGAAGATCATCGAGAGTCGCGTCGGGAACCAGGGCGTCGGCTTCGGTGCCGACATCCGCAAAGCCGAAGAGAAGGACATGAGCGCGCTGTTCGCCGGCGTGCTGCCCGAAGACCTCTTGAAGTTCGGGCTCATCCCCGAGTTCGTCGGCCGCCTGCCCGTGGTCGGCGCGGTCCACAACCTCGACCAGGACGCGCTCATGCGCATCCTCGTGGAGCCGAAGAACGCGCTGCTCAAGCAGTACCAGAAGTTCTTCCAGTTCGACGACGTCGACCTGGTACTCACCGACGACGCGCTCGAGGCGGTTGCCGAAGAGGCGCTCAAGCGGGGGACCGGCGCACGCGGTCTGCGGGCCATTCTCGAAGACGTGCTCCTCGACGTGATGTACGACCTACCAAGCCGCACCGACGTCGCTCGCTGCGTCGTCGATCGGGCTGTCGTGCTCGATCACATGACGCCGACGCTCATCACGAGCACCCCGGACCGCCGCACCGCCTAGGCCCAGACGCGACGAGACCCCGGTGTTCTCCACCGGGGTCCCGCGCGGGGGGCTTGTTCAGGCGGTCGCCATCGCAGGCTGGCGCTTGTCGCTGTACTGGTAGTTGGTGATCAAGCTGACCGCGAGCACTGCGACGCCGGCGGCGACGTAGAACGCGGTGAGACCGCCACTCGATCCGTCGAAGCCGACGACGAAGGGTCCGGCGATGAGCAGCAAGGCAGCGAGGTAGTCGCCGGCCGAGTGCACCGTGAACGGCAGCACCTTCACCACGCCGAGTGGGTACTTGGTGAGCATGCTCACGGCGAGCACCACGACACCGACGACAACGCCGGTCGCGACGGCCTTGTCCGGTGCGCTGGTGGTGAGCAGGGCGCCGACGACGAGCGCAATTCCCACGCCGTAGTCGGCGATTGCGTGGAACCAAGCTGGCAGAAGCTTCACGAGTGACATGTGTCCGTCCTTGTTGTCGACCCGAGCGGGTCTCCGGAATGTCGGACGGTCTTCGTCGCATCACGCACGCGTGGATCACACGCAAACGTGAGGATGTCGTGCAGGGGCGCGCGCAGCGCCCCTCCTAGACTCACGGAATGGCGGTGCCAGACAAGCCTTCCCTCGACGGGCTCGAAGCCAAGTGGTCAGCGCGGTGGGATGCCGACGGCACGTATCGCTTCGATCGTTCGAAGGATCGTGGCGAGATCTACTCGATCGACACGCCACCGCCAACCGTCAGCGGTTCGCTGCACATGGGCTCGGTCTTCGGGTATGCACAGACCGACTCCATCGCTCGGTATCGGCGGATGCGTGGTGACGAGGTCTTCTACCCGATGGGTTGGGACGACAACGGTCTGGCGACCGAACGGCGCGTGCAGAACTACTACGGCGTGCGCTGCGATCCATCGTTGCCGTACGACCCCTCCTTCGAACCGCCGAGACAAGGTGAGGACGCGAAAGCGAAGGAACCCGAGGTTCCCATCTCGCGGCCGAACTTCGTGGCGCTCTGCGAGCGCCTCACCCAGATCGACGAGCAGGCGTTCGAAGACTTGTGGCGCCGACTCGCGTTGTCGGTCGACTGGTCGCTCACCTACACCACGATCGGCGAGGTTGCCCAGCGCGCCTCCCAACGCGCCTTCCTCCACAACGTCGCACGAGGTGAGGCGTACCAAGCCGAAGCGCCCACCTTGTGGGACGTCGACGATCGAACTGCAGTCGCACAAGCAGAGCTCGAAGACAAAGAACGCGACGGCGCGATGCACCGAGTGCGCTTCCACGGAGTCGATGGCGGCTCCGACATCGAGATCGAGACGACGCGCCCCGAGCTCATTCCTGCGTGCGTCGCTCTCGTTGCGCACCCTGACGACGAGCGCTTCCGACCGCGGTTCGGCTCTGAGGTCGCGAGCCCGCTGTTCGGTGTGCGAGTGCCGGTCGTCGCACACACCCTCGCCGACCCGGAGAAGGGCTCCGGCATCGCGATGATCTGCACGTTCGGCGACGTCACCGACGTCATCTGGTGGCGCGAGCTGCAGCTGCCGATGCGCAGCGTGATGGGACGCGACGGGAGGCTCGTTGCCGGGCCGCCCGACTGGGAAGCCACAGACCCCCTTGCCGAAGAGCGGTACAACCAGCTTGCGGGAAAGACGGTCAACCAAGCACGGGAGCGTGTCGTCGAGCTCCTGCGAGCAACGGGCGATCTCATCGGTGAGCCAACCCCGATCAAGCACCCAGTCAAGTTCTACGAGCGAGGCAAGCGCCCGCTCGAGATCGTCACGACCCGACAGTGGTACATCCGCAACGGAGCGCGCGACGGTGCGCTCCGCGACGCGCTGCTCGAGCGCGGACGCCAGCTGCAGTGGCATCCGAGCCACGCGCGCTCGCGATACGAGTCGTGGGTCGAGGGTCTGAACACCGATTGGCTCATCAGCCGCCAGCGCTTCTTTGGTGTCCCGTTCCCCGTCTGGTACCGCGTGGGCGAGGGCAGCGAGATCGACTACCAAGAGCCGTTGTTCGCGTCAGAGGAACATCTTCCCGTTGATCCGTCGAGCCAAGCGCCGGACGGATTCCGTGAGGAGCAGCGGGGCCAACCGGGCGGCTTCATCGGCGACCCCGATGTGCTGGACACGTGGGCGACGTCATCGCTCACACCACAGATCGCCGACCGCTGGGAGGACGATCCCGATCTGTTCGCGCGTCTGTTCCCGACGGATCTCCGTCCGCAGGGCGGGGAGATCATCAGAACGTGGCTCTTCGCGACGCTGCTGCGGTCACATCTCGAGCACGATTCCCTGCCCTGGCGCGACACCATGATCAACGGTTGGGTGCTCGACCCCGACCGGAAGAAGATGTCGAAGTCGAAGGGCAACGTCGTGACGCCCATCACGTACTTCGAGCAGTTCGGTTCCGACGCGGTTCGCTACTGGGCTCTCAGCGGTCGACCTGGTGTCGACACCGCGTTCGATGAAGGCCAGATGAAAGTTGGCCGCAAGCTCTCGATCAAGATCCTCAACGCGTCGAAGTTCGTGCTCGGCGTGGCCGGAGACACGCCCGGAACCGGTGCTGACGTGACCGCGCCACTCGACCGCGCGTTGCTCGCCGGTCTCGCCGACCTCGTCGAGGAGGCGACGCGCGCCTTCGACGGGTACGACTACGCGCGCGCGCTCGAGCGCACTGAACGGTTCTTCTGGTCATTCTGTGACGACTACGTGGAGCTCGTGAAGCAACGTTCGTACAGCGCCGAGACCGAATCGGGAACCGGCTCGGCTACGGCCGCCCTGCAGCTCACGCTCGATGCACTCCTCCGGCTCTTCGCACCGCACCTTCCGTTTGTGACCGAAGAGGTGTGGTCGTGGTGGCAAGAGGGCTCAGTGCATCGAGCGTCGTGGCCCGACGTGCCGGCGTTGCGGGCCGCAGCGGCCGATGGCGCCTCGCTCGTCTATGTGGTCGCGGCCGAGACGTTGAGCGAAGTGCGCAAGGCGAAGACAACCGCACAGGTCTCGTTGCGCACCGACGTCGAGCGAGTCGTGGTCCACGACACCCCGGAGCGTCTCGAAGCGCTCCGGGGCGCGGTCGACGACGTCCGCGAGGCAACACGGGCACAGAGCGTCGAGCTCGAGGAAGCGGAGACCTTCTCGGTCGACGTCGTGCTCGCCGCTTCCGACGCCGCCTGACGTGGACCCGGGCGACGCGCTCGCGTGGCTCGACGCGCATGTCAACCTCGAGTCGCTTGGTGTGCCGGTCGGTGTCGATCGCCGTGCGACGCACCCGACCCTCGACCGGATGCATGAGCTGACTCGACTGCTCGGATCGCCTCAGGTCGAATACCCGGTGATCCACCTCACTGGCACCAACGGCAAGACGTCGGCGGCGCGCATCGCGGCGGCGCTGCTCGTCGCGCACGGTCTCTCGGTTGGTGCCACGACGAGCCCACACCTCGAGCGCGTGAACGAGCGCATCATGTGGAACGGGGAGGACATCGACGACGAGACGCTGGCGGAGCTGCTCACGTTGATCGCCGAAGTCGAGCCGCATCTCGCGGCGGTCCCGAGCTACTTCGAGATCCTGACGGCACTCGCATTTCGATTCTTCGCGGATGTGGCGGTCGAGGCGGCCGTCGTCGAGGTGGGCCTCGGTGGTCGCTGGGACGCAACCAACGTGGCCGATGGTCAGGTCGTGGTCGTGACGAACGTGAGCGTGGACCACGTGGAGTATCTCGGGCCGACCCGCGCGGAGATCGCAGCCGAGAAGGCCGGCATCGTGAAGCCTGGGGCGACCCTCGTGTTGGGAGAAGCGGACCCCGACCTGCGATCCACCTTCGAGGAGCGCGACGCGAGCGAGATGTTCGTCCGCGACAGCGACTTCGGTGTGTCGGTGAACGAGCTCGCGCTCGGCGGTCGAATGGTGAGTCTTTACACGCCGGTACAGCGTTACGACGAGGTGTTCCTCGCGCTGCACGGAGCGCACCAGGCCGACAACGCCGTCGCCGCGATCACCGCGGTCGAATCCTTTCTTGGTCGCGCGCTCGACCTGGACCTCGTGCACGAGGTGCTCGGGACCGTGACGTCGCCCGGTCGGCTTGAAGTGCTCGGTCACCAACCACTTGTGCTGCTCGACGGCGCGCACAACGTCGCCGGAGCCCACGCGCTCGCGGCGGCGCTCGCCGAGGGCTTCCCGCCGACGCCGCGGACGTTGGTCGTCGGGCTCCTGCGCGAAAAGGACCCGAGCGAGATGCTCGAAGCTCTCGGCGTCGCCAACGCGGCCCGTCTTGTGTGCTGCCGACCGCCCAGCCCGCGCGCCCGCCCGCCGGAGGAGCTCGCCGACGCGGCCCACGAGCTCGGCATGGATCGCGACCGCATCGACGTGGTCGACGCGGTCGACGACGCCCTCGCGAAGGCGTTCGAGCTCACCGCAGTCGACGAGCAGATCGTGGTGACCGGCTCGTTGTATGTCGTCGGCGCGGCTCGGTCGGTGCTGCGGTCGGCCCACTAGGGTCCGCCCAGATGAGTCCTAAGGCCAAGAGCACAAGAACGTTGGTTCTCTGCAAGCCCGACGCCGTCGAGCGCAACCTGGTCGGTGAGATCGTCGGGCGGCTCGAGCGCAAGGGCCTCCAGGTCGTCGCGATGGAGATGCGCACCATCGACAAGGACCTGGCCGGCCGTCACTACGAGGAGCACCGCGAGAAGCCGTTCTTCGGCGATCTCGTGACCTTCATCACCAGGAGCCCGCTCGTCGCGATGGTCGTCGAGGGTGGCCCCGAGACGTGGCAGGTCGTGCGAAACCTCATGGGGGCAACGAACCCACGCGAGGCCGCGCCCGGCACGATCCGCGGCGACCTCGCGCTCGAGACTGGCGAGAACCTCGTCCACGGCTCCGACAGCTCCGAGTCCGCCGAACGCGAAATCGCCCTCTTCTTCCCGAATCTGTAGGGGATTGCCGCGTTGGACACGGTTTTCGCGGTGAGAATCGACGCGTGGCGTTCCCCCCTGAGGTCTCTCAGGAGTCGGCTGGATTCACCCCACCTGAGGCCCTAGCCTTACGGCCCCGTGGCCCTCGTCAGCAGTACTCCCCGTCTATGAGCGCGCCCTGGTACTCCAATGTGATCGGCCGCGACATGGCGGTCGACCTGGGCACCGCCAACACGGTCGTGTACGTCCGGGGCCAGGGTGTCGTGCTCAACGAGCCGTCGATCGTCACGGTCAACAGCCGGACCGGCGACATCCTCGCCGTGGGATCCGAGGCCAAGCGGATGCTGGGCCGTACCCCGAGCCACATCCACTCGATCCGTCCGCTCAAGGACGGCGTGATCGCCGACTTTGACATCTGCGAGAAGATGCTCCGCTACTTCATCCAGCGAGTGCATCAGCGCAACCGCTGGGCGAAGCCCCGCATGGTCATCTGCATCCCGTCCGGGATCACCGGCGTCGAGCGTCGGGCGGTGCAGGAGGCAGCCGAGTACGCCGGCGCCCGCAAGCCCGTCATGGTGATCGAGGAGCCGATGGCCGCGGCGATCGGCGCGGGCCTCCCGATCCATGAGCCTGCCGGCAACATGATCGTCGACATCGGTGGTGGCACGACCGAGGTCGCCGTGATCTCGATGGGCGGCATCGTGGCTGCCGAGTCGAGCCGCGTCGGAGGCGACGAGTTCGACGAGGCGATCATGTCGTTCATGAAGCGCGAATACTCGCTCGCGCTCGGTGAGCGCACGGCCGAAGAGGTCAAGCACAAGATCGCGAGCGCGTATCCGCTCGAAGAGGAGTTCTACGCCGAGATTCGCGGTCGTGATCTCGTCACCGGCCTGCCCCGCACCGTCACGGTCACGTCCCAAGAGGTACGGGAGGCGATCGAGGAGCCCATCGCCGCGGTCATCGACGCGATCAAGGTCACGCTCGACAAGACCCCTCCCGAGCTTGCAGCCGACGTGATGGAGCGGGGGATCATGCTTGCCGGCGGCGGCTCGCTGCTCCTCGGTCTCGAGACGGCGATCGAAGCAGAGACCGGCATGCCGTGCCGGCGGGCGAAGAACCCCTTGTACACGGTCGTGCTCGGCTCGGGTCAGTGCCTCGAACAGTTCGATGTGCTCCGGCAGGTGCTGATCAGCGGACCCGACGACTAACCCGCTGCGCGCGTAGGGGTTTGGCCGCTCATGGTCGTCTATCGGCGAGAAGGTCGACATCGTTCGGTGCTGCTCGTCATCATCATCAGTTCGCTGTTGCTCGTCACGATCGATTCCCGCGGCAACGGAGTGCTCAGCTCGTTCCGTAGCGGATTCCGCGATGCCATTGCCCCGGTGCGCAACGTCGTTGAAGACGTGTTCAACCCCGTGCGCAATCTGGCCGGCGGGATCACCGACTACGGCGACATCAAAGACCAGAACGCCGATTTGAAGCGCCGGCTTGCCGCGCTCGAAGGCAAGCTCTCTCGAGAGCGCGCGGTCGGCTCGAAGGTCGGTGAGCTGGAGCGCCTGCTCGACCTCCCCACCGCGGAAGACGCCACCGGGATCGCAGCACGGGTCGTGGGCACCGCGGCGGGCAACTTCGAACGCACAGTCGAGATCAACAAGGGGACCAGCTCCGGCGTCTTCGTGGGCCAGCCCGTCGTCTCGGGAAATGGGCTCGTCGGCCGGGTCACGACGGCCTCGAGCACGACGGCCACCGTCACGCTCGTGGATGCGGCCGGGTTCGGCATCGGTGTACGTCTCGAGAACACCAACGTGCGCGGGCTCACCGAGCCGCGCACGGGTGAGCGCGACATCCTCCTCAAGTTCCTCGACAACGGCCCGAGCGGGAACCCGCTCCCGAAGTGCTCAGAGGGCGATTCGCCCGACACGTGCATCACGATCGGCGAATTCGTGTTCACCGCGGCCGTTGAGGACGCGGCGTTCCCGCCCGACATCGCCGTCGGCAAGGTTGTTCGCTTCTCGAAAGGCGCGACCGATCTCGAAGCGACGATCTCGGTTCGTCCGGTCGTGAACCTCGACGACCTTACGTATGTGAAGGTGCTGCGCTGGCCCGAACCCAAGGCAACCTGAGCGCACGGTGGTCCTGCGTCGCGTTCGTCTGGTCTTGCTCGTGGTCACGCTGGTCATTCTCGAGAACACCGTGTTCCGTCACCTGCGCGTGTTCGATGCAATTCCGAGCCTCTGCCTCGTCGCGACGATCGCGATCGCGTACGAAGAAGGCCCGCAGACCGGCGCGATCTTCGGGTTCATCAGCGGCCTCGCCACCGACATGCTCCTGTCGGGCACGCCTGTGGGGCTCTCGGCGCTGGCATTCGCGCTCACCGGCTACATCATGGGTGTGTTCCAAGGCGGCCTCGTGCGTGAGGTGCGTGGCATCTCGCCGCTGCTCGCGGCCGCGGGCGGGTTGTTGGGTGGCACGATCTTCCTCGTGGTGGGCGGCATCGTGGGTGTCGACGGGTTCTTCACGGTTACGCGCGTGCGCATTGTGATCGTGGCCGCGCTCTACGACGCGCTGATCGCCGGCGCCGTGTTCCGATTCACCCGGTGGGCCAACCACGACCCCGACCGCGCTCGGGGTTGGTGATGAGGACCTGATGGGCGATCCGCACGGTCCGCTGGAACCGCCCTTCCCGCCGCGCCGACCGCGTCCGCCGGGGCCACGCCGACCACCCGATCCGTCGCGTGGTGGACCGAACGTCGCGCCTCGGCCGCCCGACGCCCTGGGCCGCCCGCCCGACCCGATGCGCCGCCCCCCCGATCCGCGGGGCCGTCCACCCGACCCCAGGCGGCGACCACCCGACCCGCGTCGGCGCCCGCCAGCCGGGAGTCGCGGCGATCCAAACCGGCCGCGTCGGGGCGATCGCCGCGCCGACATCTCGCGGCGCAGGTTCCTCGCGGCCGCGGGTGCGACGGTCGTTGGAGTGGCTGCGCTCGGCATCGGCGCGTTGAGCCGTGGCGGGGGATCGAAGAAACCCGAGATCCGGACGATCCCTGGCTACGCCGCGCCACCGACCCAACCCGGCCACATCTTCGAGACGGTCATCCGCGGTGGACGCGTCATCGATCCCGCTTCGGGCTACGACCACGTCGCTGATGTGGGCATTGACGGCGGGACCGTCATCGATGTCTCGAACGTTGCGCTGAACGGCACGACGGTCATCGACGCGACAGGGCTCGTCGTATCGCCCGGGTGGATCGACATCTTGAGCTACGAGCCGAACACGTACGGCATCTGGTACAAGATCGCCGACGGCGTGACGACAAACCTCGCGCTGCATGGCATCCAGTCGCGCGCCATCGACTACTTCGACGTGTGGGGTTCCGAGGTGAACCGGCCGCCGACCCACTATGGCGGCGCGTTCAGCGATCCGTGGACACGGGCGTCCATCGGTCTCGGAGTCGACGACCCGGCAACCACCGCGCAGATCGACGAGCTCGTCCGCCTGTGCAACGAGGACCTGGAGAACGGCTACATCGCGGTGGACTTCGAGCCCGAGTACACGCCTGGTGTGGCGTTTGAGGAGATCAAGGCGCTCGCGGAGTTGGCTCAGCAGCACAACGTTCCGGCAACCTTCCATGCGCGCTATTCCGACGATGTCGACCCGGGCACGAACGCCGATGCGCTGACCGAGGTGCTCCGGGTCGCCACCGAGACCGGTGCGCGCGTGCACGTCGAGCACATCATCAGCACCGGTGGCACCTACACGATGCAGCAGTCGCTGGCCACGCTCGAGCAGGCGCGTGCGTCCGGCATCGAGGTGACGGCCTGCACGTATCCCTACGACTTCTGGGCCACCTATCTCGCCTCGGCTCGCTTCAACTCGGGGTGGCAAGAGCGCTTCCACATCACCTACGACGACCTCGTGATCGTGGGCACGGGGGAGCGGATCACGGAGGCGACGTTCGCGAAGCATCAGCGCGACAACGAGCTGACGGCGGCCTATGCCATCCCCGAGACCGATGTGCGGACGGCGCTCCAGCCCGACTGGGTCATGCTCGGCAGCGACGCCATCCTCGAGCCCGGAAACCGCAACCACCCGAGGTCCACAGGGTGCTTCGCGCGCGCGATCGGCCGCTACACGCGGGATCTCGAGGTGATCGGTCTCGTGCCGGCGCTTGCGAAGGCGACGATCCTGCCCGCGCGCCTCACCGAGCACGGGGCCCCGGCGATGCGGAAGAAAGGACGGCTTCAGATCGGTGCCGACGCCGACATCACGATCTTCGATCCGGCGACGCTCGCCGATCGGTCGACCGTGGAGCAGCCCGGCGTCGAGTCGGAAGGCGTGCGGTACGTGTTGGTGGCGGGGCAGGTGGTGCGTGATCTGACCGGAAACCGCCAAGAGGTCCGACCTGGAGTTCCAATCCTGAAGGGGTAGCCTCGCTACGTCCCATGATCCCAGTTGCACCCAAGGCGACCGCCCGCGGGCCGAGTACCCCGGCACGCAGGGAGCCGGGGCCCGACGGCCCACAGGGCCGAGAGCGGGCATGGTGATGAGGTGACCGAAGCCAAGAGCCGGGTTCGCCTCGGCATCATCGGTGTCATCGTGATGGCTTTGTTCAGCGGGCTGTTCGCGCGCCTGTGGTTTCTCCAGGTTTCGTCATCGACCAGCTACGCCGCGCAGACCGAAGCGAACCGCGTGCGCATCCTCCACGAGTCCGCCGTGCGCGGCAGCATCCTTGACCGCAACGGCAAGAAGCTCGTGGAGAACAAGCTGGTGAACACCATCCGGGTTCGCCGCGGGCTCACCGATGACGAGCGCAAGGTCATGGTGCCGAACCTCGCGAAGGCGCTCGATGTGAGGCAGAAGTTCATCAACGAGCGACTGGACAGCGGGCGGTACGGGCCGTACGAGCCCGTCCCCATCGCTGATGAGGTCCCGTACAAGAAGCTCGTGTACATCAAAGAGCGGCCCGAGATGTTCCCCAAGGTCGATGTGGTGCGACGAAGCATCCGCGTCTACCCGCTCTTCGAGGAGATCTCGAAGATCTATCCGTCGGTCTTCAAAGACACCACGCCCGCCTCTCATCTCCTCGGCTACGTAGGTGCCGTGAACAAGTCCGAGCAGAAGCTGCACAAGGGCGAGGGCTACGGGCCCGACGACATCATCGGCAAGGTGGGGGCCGAGCAGGTCTTCGAGACCGAGCTGCGCGGTGAGCCCCGGACCCGCAAGCTGGAAGTCGACAGCCGGGGACGGCTGGTCCAAGTGCTGCGCGACAAGCCGGCCCAAGCAGGCAACGACGTGCAGCTCACGCTCGACATCGACGTCCAACGCGTCGCCGAGGAATCGCTGACCCAGGGGATGCGCAAGGCGGGCGGTCTGCGCGACCCGACGATCAGGGACCGCTTCAAGACGTACAGCGCCAAAGGTGGAGCCGCGGTCGTGATCGATGCGACCGACGGCTCAGTGGTCGCGCTCGCGTCGGCACCCACGTTCGACGTCACCGAGTTCACCGACGGGATCCCGATCGAGAAGTACACCGCGCTCAACGATCCAAAGAGCAACTACCCGCTCCTCGATCGTGCGATTCAAGGTCAGTACGCGCCCGGATCTACATGGAAGACGTTCACCGCGCTCGCGGCGCTCGAGACTGGCATCACCGACCAGGACGAAATCATCCAGGACCGCGGATTCGTGGAGTACGGCTCGGAGCCCAACGTCCAGACGTTCAAGAACGCGGGCAAGGAGCGCCATGGAGCCGTGAAGCTCGAGTCGGCGATCCAGGTCTCGAGCGACGTCTACTTCTACATCATGGGGTTCCGGTTCTGGAACGCGTACAACAACGACAACCTGAAGCGGGGTTACGCCATCCAGCACGTCGCGAAGCGCTTCGGCTTTGGTCGTACGACGGGCGTCGGCCTGCCCGACGAGCATCCAGGTCGCATCCCTGATCGAAAGTTCAAGGCGCAGATCAACAAGAACAGTGGAAGCGAGTCCGATCGATCGTGGCTCCCCGGTGACAGCGCGGCGCTTGCGGTCGGCCAGGGCGACTTCCTCGTCACGCCGCTCCAGCTCGCGTCTGGGTACGCGGCGTTCGTCAACGGGGGGACGCTCTACTCGCCCCGCCTCGCCGCGCGCGTGCTCACGCCTGGCGGCGCACAAGAGCTGCGCCAGCTCCCCCCACAGAAGATCGGCGATATCGAGATCGACCCCGCGTACCGCCAGATGATCATCATCAATGGGTTGAAGAACGTCATCGTCGGCATCGGCACCGCGGCCCCCGCGTTCGCC
>JANOHN010000118.1:0-6221 GCA_031406505.1 Acidimicrobiia bacterium
GCGGAACCGGTAGATCGACTGCTTGGGATCGCCGACCACCACGAGCTTGCCCGGACGGATCTCCACATCGGTCCACGACTTGGCGCCCGCGTCGGGGTCGTCGGTGGCGAGGAGCACCGCGAGTTCGATCTGGAGCGGGTCGGTGTCTTGGAACTCGTCGAGCATGATGCACTTGAAGCGCGCCGCAAGGGCGGCGCGCACTGCCGCGTCGTCTCGAAGCAGGTCGCGGGCGAAAACGAGCAAATCGTGGAACTCGAGCGCGCCAGCCGCGCGCCGGTCCGCAGCTGCTTCGCGAACGAACGTGATCAGCCGACCGATGAGCGTCTCGAACACGGCCAGCCGCTGCGCCGACCCGACCGCGCTGACGGCGTCGTCGACCGCGACTGCGGCCGCCTGCACCGTCTTCACGGGGACGTCCCAGCACTCGCCCTTGCCGACGTTGCCCGCTTTCGCGGTGGGCGCACCCGCGAGCACCTCGAGCAGGTCGAGCTCGTCGGTTGCCACCGCAAGCAGGTCGCGGAACCACGCGATCCCGTCGATGCGGAGCGCGAGCTTGTCGTTGTCGTTGCGGCAGTCGTCCCTCCGATGTGCGAGCAGAGCGTCGAGCGCCGTGAGCACGGGCGCCGCCGACAGCTCGGGGAGCGGACGGGCCGGGGGTGGGTCGGGCAGGCGATCGTGGTTCTCGTGGAGCGCGACGGCGATCGGGTGCAGTCGTTCTGGGCTCAGGCCGAGCGCGAGGCCGCGGACGAGCGCCGTCTCGATCGTGGCGTCGGCGAAGACGTTGTCGATGAACGCCGACCAGCGCTGCTCGAACTCCACTCGGGCGCGGATCGGGTCCATGACCTCGAAGCCTGGGGGAAGGCCCGCTTCGAGCGGATGCTCGGCAAGGATGCGCTGCGCGAAGCCGTGCAGCGTGGTGAGCGCCGCTTCATCGATCTCGTGCAGCGCGGCTGCGCAGCGCTGCATCGCCTCCGCCGAAGTCACGCGCATGTTGCGGCCGTGGCCCGCGTCGTCGAGGGCGCCGCGGATGCGGTCACGGAGCTCTGCCGCGGCGGCTTCGGTGAAGGTGATCGCCGCGAGCTCGCGGAGCTCGAGCCAGCCGGCCGCAACCATCGCCACGACGCGATCGACGATCGCCGACGTCTTGCCGGTGCCCGCGCCGGCCTCCACGAAGATGCTCGTGGTGTGCTGCTCGCGCACGAGGTCGCGCTGCTCCTGATCGATGGTGACCTGATCGACGGGAGTCCGATCGTTGGGCGTCTGGTCGTTGGGGGTCTGGTCGCTCACGGCGAGCTCGTCTCGTCGGTGGCATCGGGGGCTGCGAGCTCGAGGCCATGGAACGGCACGACTACTCCGTCGGCTTCCTTGCGCTCCCACGCGCCGAGGCGGTCGGGCGGGCACACGCGGTCGTAGGGGCAGAAGATGCAGTTGGCGTAGGTCTCCCGCTGGACGCGCCAGTCCCAGTCGCGCGGACCTGGGTATGCCACGAAACATCCGCCGTCGATGCCGTCGACGATCGTGGTCACCACGTCGATGAAGCGCGTTCGGTGCTCGTCGTCGACGGGAAACTCGACGAGCGCAGACTCGTCGGCGATCCGCGTGTACCAGTAGAAGGCGGACGTCTCGTTGGCTCCCCACCGCGCCTGCGCCGCGTGCGCGTAGATCGGGAGCTGGATCGACTGGCCGGCATCGATCGGGTCCTTCGCCGCTACTTTGTGGGCGCGACCGGTCTTGTAGTCGTAGACCACGGCGCGGGTTCCGTCGGGTGAGCGGTCGACGCGGTCGATCCGGCCCTTGAAGGCGACCGAGCGGCCGTCACCGAGTGCGAGCTCCACGGGGTGCGTAGCGTCGCCGAACTCCACCTCCAGACCGTCGGGCGCGGCAACGACACCAAGGCGAGCGCGACTGGCTTCGTCGATCGCGGGGAACTGCTCGACGTTGCCCAGGATCCGTCGTCGTGCGAGCAGCCAGTGGAGCGGGCGACCGGTGATGCCGCGTTGCGCGGCGGCGTCGCAGTGAGCCACTGCGATCTCTCGGAGCAGCGCTCGGTCCTGTGGGCCCCACGGCTCATCCGGGGAGGTGCGCGGTGTGGCGCGCATCATGAACTCCTCGAGGATCGCGTGCACGAGCGTGCCTTCGTCGAGCGCGCTGATCGTGTCGGTGCGCTCGGGCTTGGGAACCTCACGGACGCGCAGCACCCGCGCGAGAAGGTACCGAAACGGGCAGTAGGCCCAATCCTGCAACGCGGTCGCCGAGATCGGGTGGGTAGCGTCGGGCCCGAGGCCGCGATTGCTCACGAGCCCGTCGTATTCCGTGAGGTGATGCGAGGCGCGCGCTTCAGCCGCGGCAAAGCCGGCGCCGAGGGCGCCCGTGGAGAGTGGGTGATCGACCAGGGAGAGCTCGGCGGCGCGCCAGTCGGCGAGGGCGCGCACGTCGTATTCGGTCGGCGACGCGGGTGCCACATCCGCGCGCATGCCCTCTTCGAAGGAGCTCACGACCTCGAGCCACGGACGATCGCCGAGGGTGAGGAACTCGTAGGCGGCGACGTTGCTGCCCTCGAGCGCGGTCGCGGTCTCGAGGAGCCACGGCGCGGGAAGGCGTCGTCGCTGCGAGCGCGGGTCGGCACGCGGGAAGCACAGGACCCGTTCCGGCGCGCTCGACAACACGGCGAGGTAGTCGCGTCGCTCCTCGGCCTTGCGCTCGGTGTGCAGCGTGAGACCTCCGAGCACTCGCCGATCGCTGTCGGGGAGCAGCGGGTCTTCGCGCCCGCGCGGCGGGAACGAGCCTTCCGCCATGCCGAGCACGAACACGCACGAGCTTCCGGTGCCGTAGGCGTTGCGCAGTGGGCCCACGAACACGCCGGTGCCGAAGCTGGCCACGCGGCCAAATGGGATGTCGAGCTGGTCGGCGAGCGCGCGGCGAAAGCGGGCCGCATCGACCGGTGCATCGAGCTCGTCGAGCGCGCCGAGCCCGACGAGCGTTGCTTCGACGCGCCGCGCGGCCTCGAGCTCCGGTTCTGGCCACGAGGCGCGTCGACCCTGGCCACCGACGTACCGGTCGACGAGCGCGGTGGCCCACGCTGCGTGCGCGGCCCACGTGGATTCGGTGGGCGGTGCAATTCGCTCGGCCAGCTCGGTGATGAACGCCGCGAAGGCGACGGTGGTGTCGAGGTCGGCCTGGAGGGAACCCACCCGCCCGGCGAGCTCGTCGTCGGCACGGGCCTCGGCGAGCGCGCGATCGAGCTCGGCGCGGTGATGCTCCAATCGGTTCGCCCATTGCGCGGCGCTGCTCACGACGCCGGCCTCGCGTGACACCACGTCCCAGCGGGTGGCCGCGACTCGGTGCCCGTCGGCATCGAGGATCGGGCCGGACGCGAGCCATGCGGCCACCTCGTCGCGCGCGAGGTCGGTGTCGGCCAGGCGAAGCACGCCGAGCAGCACCCGCGCCACGAGTCCGTCGGCGAGGCGCCGCGGGGACGGGCCATTCCATGCCACGCCCGCGGCGTCGAGCACCTCGGGCACGAGCCGGGCGTATGGCTCGTCGAGCCGGTAGAGGATCGCGAGCTCGTGCAACGCCGCGCCGGCTTGGGCCGCGGCGACGATGCGGCGCACGACCGCGCGCACCTCGTCTTCGGGGTCAGGGGCGGCGAGGATCCGCGTGCCGGTGATAATCGGCGGTGCGCCAACCGCGGCGATGGCCGACGAGGCGAGGCCGAGGCGCGCCGCGAGTGCGCGCGCCTGCGGGCGGTCGACCGACTCGTCGCCAGTGAGCCCGAGCACCACGCTGGCGCGCCCGGCGTGGGCCAACGCGCGCACGAATCCCTCTTCGGCGGGGGCAAGCGCGGTCGGCAGCCACACGATCACGTCGCCGAGGTCGCCGGGTGCGTCGCCACCGCGCTCGATGGCAGCCGTCGCCGCCACGAGCAGGTCGTCCTCGTCGTAGTAGTCGCTCGTGCGTTCGCGGAAGTTGGCGTAGAGGCGCGCCACCGCTTCGGCGCGGGCGCCGCGCCCGGCAAGCGCACTCGGGTCGCAACCGGCGCGGCTGAGGTCGTGGAACGTGGCGGCGAGGCGCGCGGTGGTGGACGGGTGCTCGGCGACCGCGGCGAAAGGGCCGGGCTCGGCTACGAGTGCCGCATGCACCGCCTCGTTGCGCAGCGGCCCGGCGAGCGGTCGGCGGCCGGTGACCGCCAGGGCCGGGGCACCGAGCAGCTCGGCCACCCGCGCTAGGGCCATGAAGCGCACGTTCACGAGGCCTCGGCGGGCTCCGAGCTCCCGGCGCAGCGAGAGGCCCGCGTAGGGGGAAGGGACGGCGACGGTGACCGGCGTGAGCGGGTCGTCGCCCTTCGCGAGCTCCACGAGATCCCAGAGCGCATCCCGGGCCGGCGCCCCGAGGCCCACGAGCTGGACCGCAGGAGCCGACATGGGAAAGAGAGGAAGGACCAGATCGCCACCGGGCATCGGCGGCGAGGCTACTGACGGGGTGTGACACCTCCACGCCCTCCCGACCCGAGATCGGGGCCGTCGTATGCAATCCTTGGTGGCCCTCATGCGTCGTCGTCGAAGAATCCCCCAAGCTCTGCGCGCCTTGATCGTGACGATCGTGGTCGGTGGCGCGGCCGTCGGCGCCTGCCTTGCCGCCCTTATCCCGGGCGCGAGCACGCTGGCCGACAGCACGTATTTTCAGTCCGACAAGCTCGCGAGCCTCTCCGAGCTGTCCGAACGGTCCACGATCTACGACTCGCAAGACAACGTGCTCGCGCTCCTCGGCCTCGAGAACCGAACGCCGGCCGACCTCGCAGAGGTCCCCCAGATCATCCAGAACGCGGTGATCGCGGTGGAAGACAAGACGTTCTGGGAGAACGAGGGCGTCGACTTCAACGGCACCCTGCGAGCGTTCATGAAGAACATCACCGAGGGCGGGATCGTCCAAGGTGGCTCCACGATCAGCCAGCAGCTCGTGAAGAACCGCATCCTCACCTCGAAGAAGAGCGTCAACCGCAAGGTGCGCGAGATCGTGCTCGCCGTCCGGCTCAACGAGAAGTTCTCGAAGCGGGAGATCCTCGAGCAGTACCTCAACACCGTGTACTTCGGGCAGGGCTCCTACGGCGTGAAGTCGGCGGTCGAGCGCTTCTTCTTGACCACCGACCCGGGTGTCGTGTTCGCCGGCGTGCCGGTCCAGCGGAGCAAGCAGCTCAGTGAGGTGACGATCGGCGAAGCTGCGTTGCTGGCTGGGCTCATCTCGAACCCGGAGGGCAACAACCCGTTCGTGTACCCCGATCGGGCCAGCCTGCGGCGATCGCTCGCGCTCGAGAACATGGTCGAAGAGGGATTCATCACCCAGGCTGATGCCGACGCGGCCAACCTCGAGCCGCTGCCGACGGTCAAGCCGGTCGCGGAGCTCCGGCCGCTCGACTCGTGGTCGGAAGAGGTGCAGGACCGGCTCTTCAACGATCCGATGTTCAGCGTGCTCGGCGACACGGTGAAGGAGCGACAGAGCAAGGTGCTCACCGGCGGGCTCAAGATCTACGCCACGCTCGACCCGAAGATGCAGAACGACGCGCAGCGCGCGATGGACGACATCATCTCTACTGGCACGGCTGGGTTCACCGGCGCGCTCGTGGCAATCGATCCGCGCGACGGGTTTGTAAAGGCCATGGTGGCTGGCCCGGGCTTCGAGTCGAGTGAGTACAACATCGCCACGAGCTATCCCGGACGCCAGTCGGGATCCACGTGGAAGGTGATCACGCTCGCGGCCGGCCTCGAGAGTGGGTTCTCGCCCGCCGACCTGGTCGACGGCAGCTCGCCGTGCGAGTTCAAGCAGTACGGGCGCACCCAGAACTCTGAGGGTGGGAACGGGATGATGACGGTCCGCGCCGCGACTGCGCACTCGGTGAACTGCGCGTTCGCGCGCATGCAGCTGGCCGTGGGCTTCAACCGGGTCATCGACACCGCCAAGAAGATGGGCATCACCCAGGACACGCTCAAACCGATCCTCACGCTCACCCTGGGCGTCGTGGAGACCGCGCCGCTTGAGATGGCATCGGTCGCGGCCACGATCGCCAACGGCGGCATCCACCACGACCCCACGTTCGTGAGCCGCATCGTGGGGCCCGACGGTGAGGTGGTGTTCGACGCCAAGGACGTGCCGGGCGAGCGCGCGATCTCGGCCGACGGTGCGGCGTGCACGACCGACCTGATGCGCGGTGTGGTCAACGGTGGCAC
>JANOHN010000137.1:0-19534 GCA_031406505.1 Acidimicrobiia bacterium
CCGATGCCGCGCGTGCTGCGGCCCGTTTGGAGGAGTGGACGTCCATCGTGTTCCAGAGCGAGGACGCGAAGGAAGGCGCCCGAGCGTTCGTCGAGAAGCGCAAGCCGGTCTGGCGCGGCCGGTGACCCGAGGGGGTCAGACAGGTCCGCCTTCCCCACCCCCATATGCCACAAGGGCGTCAGCCGTCTGGATCGTAGGTCTTAGGCCCTAGAGGGCATCAAGGTTGGCAATACGGGGTCGACACCAATGAGGTGACCGATTCCGCTGCACCACCCACACCTGGGAAGCCCGCAGGGACCGTCAAGGACCGAGTCCAAGACCTGTGGGGCCGGTTCGCCACCCGCTTGGTGGCAGGGATCCTGATCGCCTCCTTGCCGAGCATGGTCATCCTCAGCGTGCTGCTGACGCAGGACGCTTCAAACAGCCTCACGCAAGCGACGCGCAAGGGTGCCGAGAGCATCTCGCACGCGCTCGCGGCCAACGTCGAGCGCTTTATCGCGGAGCGCCAGGAGAACGTGGCGGTGATCGCGTCCGCCGCGGCTGGGCATCTCGACGATCAGACGACCGTTGACCTCGTGCGGGACATCCACCGCATATATGAGGACTTCTCCGTCGTGGAGGTCTCCGACGTCGACGGCAACATCACGGCCTCGAGCGATGTGGAGAAGCAGTTCGATCCTTCGAATGAGCCCTGGTTCGATGCGGTCATCGCCGGTGAGCCGGTGCTCACATCGATCACTGCGCGCGGCGGACAGACGCGCTGGATCGTCGCCGCGCCCATCCTCGATGCAGAGCTTCGGACGGTAGGCGCGGCAATCGGCAACATCTCGGTGGGAGTGCTCTCCCAGCTGTTCAGCGGCGAACTCGCCAAGGAGGACGAGCTCACCGTCGTCGATTCAAGGCACCGACTCATCTATGACCGATCGATGGGCACGGTCGACGAGTCCGAGTACCTCGCCGGACGCGGGCTCACGCCAACATCGGAGAACGAAGCCGTTACGAATGCCCTCGCGGGGCGCACTGGGAACGGCGAGTTCACCGACGCACGCGGCCGTGAGGTCATCGGCGGATACGACGCCATCCTCGGCGTGAAATGGGCCGTCGTGGTTTCGACACCGCGCTCGGTCGCACTCGCGGCCGTCTCGACCCAACAGGGATCGGCCCTCGTGATCGTCCTGCTCAGCGCCCTGGTGGTGATCTTGTTCTCGATCGGCTTCTCTCGACGCTCGGTCCGCCCCCTGCGTCGCCTTGCCGAGGCGGCAGAGACTGTGGCCAACGGCGATCTCTACACAGAAGCTCGAGTCGAGGGCTCGAGCGAGCTGCGGCGGCTTGGTAGCTCCTTCAACCGCATGGTCGAGTCGCTCCGCATGCTGGTGCTCCGAACCGGCAGCGCGAGCACCGAGGTGAATGCATCGGCCGCGCAGCTCTCGGCATCTTCCGACGAGCTCGCCGCGACGACGACGCAACAGAGCGCCGCGGTCACCGAAGCCTCGGCGACTGCCGAAGAGCTGGCGCGAGCGTCCGCTTCGATTGCCGACACCGTCGAAGGTGTGGCGGCTCAGACCGCCGAGACACGCGACAACCTCGAACTTGCCGAAGCCGACATGGAGGCTTCGAGCGCACGCACGCTGGCCCTAGCCGGTCGGGTCAACGAGATCGGGGCGATCCTGACGCTGATCAATGACATCGCCGACCAGACCAACCTTCTCGCGCTCAATGCGGCGATCGAGGCGGCGCGTGCCGGTGACGCGGGTCGAGGTTTCGCGGTGGTTGCGGACGAAGTTCGTCAGCTCGCGGAGCGATCGAAGACCTCGGCCGCCGACATCGCCGCGATCACCGACGGTGTCAACGCCGAGACCCACGCGACGGTGATGGCCATGGAGAAGGTCGCGAAGCAGATGCATAGCGGCATCGTCCTTCTCGAAGAGGTGACCCAAGCCACTGAGCAGGTCCGTCTCACAACGCAGCAGCAACGCTCGGCGACCAGCCAGACGGTGGAGACGATGGAGCAGCTGACCGACGCGTCGCGTCAGGTATCGGCAACAGCCCAACAGATTGCCGACGCGTCCGCGTCCCTCGCCGCTCTCGCGAACAACCTGGAGCAGAGCGCAGCGCTAGCAACTGCAGGTTGAGGCCCGACTATGGGCGCACTGGCGATGCCGGCCAACCGCGCGGAAAGCGATGACAGCGCGTCGACGCTTGACGCGCTGTTGGTTCCCTTGGGTGCCGATTGGTACGCCTTCGACGTGCGCGCAGTTCGAGAGGTCGTCGTCGAGCCGCGTGTGACCGGGCTCCCCACGGTGGCGGCCGTGGTCGTCGGGGTGTTCAACCTGAGGGGCGACATCGTCCCGCTCTTCGACACCGCGGCGCTCCTCGGACTTGGGGTCCGCCCATCGTGTCCGTTCGCAGTCGTTGTCGAGACGGCGTTGGGTCTCGCGGGCTTGGTGGCCGGCGGAGTGCCGGAAGCCGTCAGTCTCGGCGCGCCAACGGGTCCATCGGACCTCGACGGGACCGCCGGCTCATACCTGGTGGGAACGCGCGTCGTCACGCTGCTCGACGTCGACGTCTTGCTCGCGCCGGCCCGTGTCGGCAGTGGCATGTCATGACCGCCGGGCGCGTCCACAGCACAAAGAGCACTACCGGTGTCGACGACTTTCGCGCGCTCTTTGCGGAGGAAGCGGAGTCACGTCTCTCGCGTCTCGGCGAGCTGCTCCTCCAGCTCGAGGAGAACGCCGACGACGAGGAGCTCGTCGCTTCGATCTTCCGCGAGGCGCACACGGTCAAGGGAGCCGCCGCGGTCGTTGGCATCGATGAGGCAAGCCGCGTCGCCCATGCGCTCGAGAGCCTGCTCGAGGGTGTTCGCAACGGTGAGCGCACCGTGACGTCCGAGCTCGTCGACATGGCCCTCTTCGCCGTGGACGGACTCAACTCGATGATCCCGCGCCTGGTCGCGGGTGAGGACTGTGCCGACCAGGCAGCTGCACTTGAAGCCCACATCGGCGATTGGTGTGAAAACGGAGACGCGCCGCCAGTAGGTGGCGCCGAGGTTGTTGTTCCAGTGGTGCCGAGAGACGTCGCGGCCCCGATACCAGATGCAGACCCGCCCACGGTCATAGAACCAACGGTGGCGCCTTCGATCCGGGCCGACAACGAGACGATCAATGTGCCGCTCGAGCGAATCGACGAGCTCGTGCGGCTCGTCGGAGAGTCAGCCGCGGCGCATCTTCGGATCGGGGGGATGCTCAGAGAGCGCCTAGGTGCCGATCCCGCGACGGTCCCAGAGTTCCGCGACCTGTCGCGCGTTCTCGCCGACCTCCAGGAGCGCACGATGCGCGCCCGCATGGTGCCCGTCTCGACGATCACCGACCAGCTCCACCGCGCCGTTCGCGATCTCGCGCGCTCTCTCGGCAAGGTCGTCCGCTGGGAGGTGCGCGGCGACGACACCGAGCTCGACCGTCGCGTGCTCCAGCACCTGGCCGACCCGCTCGTGCATCTCGTGCGCAACGCCGTCGACCACGGGATCGAGACGACCGCGCAGCGCGTCGCAGCAGGCAAGCCCGAGGCGGCCACGATTCGTCTCCACGCGATGCAACTGGGATCGGAGGTCATCGTCACCGTCACTGATGACGGTCGCGGTATCGACGTGGCGCGAGTTCGTGACGAAGCCGAACAGCACGGTACCGACACGTCTGGCCTCAGCGACGAGGAAGCGCTCCTGTTGGTCTTTCGATCGGGTCTCTCCACTGCCGACTTCATCTCCGAAGTCTCGGGACGCGGTGTCGGCCTCGACGTCGTGCGCGCCAGTGTGGACGCGATCCGTGGGCGCGTGGAGGTGCACTCAGAGCCGGGGGCGGGGAGCGAGTTCCGGATCATCGTGCCGATCACGCTCGCGGTGCTGCCATGCCTCCTTGTTGGCGTAGGGCAGCACCGGTACGCGATCCCGCTGCACTCGGTCATCGTTGCGCAGGCCGACGATCCATCGCGAGAGGCCCACGCCGAAGGCCGCGCGCGCGTCTGGGTCGGTGACGAGACGGTGCCCGTGTCGAGTCTTGAGGAGACCCTCGGCCTCGAGGTCGGAAGTGCCGACGATGGGCCCCTGGTGGTCGTCGCCAGCGTCACTCGCCGCCACGCCTTTCGGGTCGATGCCCTCCTCGGCCAGCGAGATGTTGTCGTGAAAGGGTTGGGTGGGCTCTTGCCCCGCCTCGGAGTGCTCGCCGGCGCGAGCGTCGACCCTGACGGATCGATCCTGGTCGTGCTCGATGCGCCCGGGCTCATCGATCGGGCGCGTCTGGCGCATGTAGGGATCGAATCGATCGCCCCGATGATCGATGATGAGGCGACGCCCCGCGAGGTGCGCGGTTCGGTGCTGGTGGTCGACGACGCCCTCACCGTACGCGAGCTTCAGCGGTCGATTCTCGAGCGCGCTGGATACGAAGTGCGCGTGGCCGCCGATGGTGTCGAAGCGCTCGCGTTGCTCGCCGAGAAGCCCGCCGACCTGGTGCTGACCGACGTCGAGATGCCGCGGATGGGTGGATTCGAGCTCACGACCGCGATCCGCGCCCACGAGAAGCTCAAGAACGTCCCCGTCCTCGTGCTCACCTCCCGCTCGAGTGAGGCCGATCGCCAACGCGGTCTCGAGGTCGGCGCCGATGGCTACATCGTGAAGAGCGCATTCGACGAGACAAGTCTGCTCGCCGCCGTCGATCGCTTGCTCGGCCGTCGGTCATGACAACCGCGAAAGTGCCGGTACGAGTCGTTGTTGTCGAGGACTCGCTGACGCAGCGAGCGCACCTCGTGAGGACACTCCAAGCTGACGGGGACATCGCCGTCGTGGGCGAGGCCGTTGGCGCGCTCGAGGCCATCGAGATGGTCGACCGCATTCATCCCGATGTGATCACGCTCGATCTCCAGATCCCCGACGGCGGCGGCCAGCGGGTGATCGAGGAAGTCATGGGACGCATGCCCACTCCCATCCTGGTCCTGTCGGCGACCATGTCGAGCCGCCAGTCGGATCCGGCCGTCGCTGCGCTCATGGCCGGCGCGGTCGACGCGGTTCCGAAGCCCGCTCGGTGGACACTGAGCGATGAGGAGATGGTCCGCCGGATCGTTCGTGCGCTGCAAGGCGTCGTGGTCGTACGCCACCGCCCGCGTCCCGAGCGTGGTCCGACGGTTCCGGGCGACGTCGTGACCGGAGCGTCGCCGAGCCGGCAGGTGATCGCGATTGCCGCGTCGACCGGAGGCCCGGGTGCTGTCGCTGAGGTGCTCTCGGGGCTCGAGAGCGTCCGGGCGCCGGTGCTCGTGGTCCAACATCTGCACCCTGACTTCATCGGCGGGTTCGTCGAGTGGATGGACCGAGTGTCGGCACTCCCCGTGAAGGTGGCGCGGTCCGGCGATCGCCTCGAGCCCGGAACCGTCACCGTCGGCCCGGGAGGGGTGCACCTCCGCCTGGGGCCCGATCGCAGAGTCGTGCTTGACCCAGAGCCGGTCACCCCGCATCGCCCGTCGGCCGACGAGCTCTTCGGCTCGGTCGCCCAGCACGCGGGTGCCAACGGCGTCGGTGTTGTGCTCACCGGGATGGGCAACGATGGCGCGGCGGGCCTCCTCGCGGTGCGAGAGGCGGGTGGTATCACCATCGCCCAGGATGAGGCCTCGTGCGCGGTGTTCGGCATGCCCCGAGCCGCTGACCGCCTCGGAGCAGTGATCGAGATGGTCCCCCTCGCGCAGATCGCGCGCGCGATCGCTCACGCGGCGCGAGGAGCTCCATCGTGAGCTTCACGAACGAAACCGCGCTCATCGACGCGGCCGGTGTGCTCGCCCGGCGTGTCGGTCTTCGCCTTGATCCGTCCGACCGGGGGCGGCTCGCGAGCTGTGTGGTCGCAGAGGCGGCCGCACATGGGATGACGACTCACCAGTACGTGGCGCGACTCGACGAAGATCCCGAGGCGCTCCAGGACCTCCTCAACCGGGTAACGGTCCAAGAGTCCGCCTTCTTTCGCGACCCGGCGCAGTTCGACGCCCTCGCAAAGCACGTCCTGCCTGGACTCGCCCACCCAGTCACCATCTGGAGCGCGGGGTGCGCGAACGGACAAGAGGCGTACAGCGTGGCGATGGTGCTCGAAGAGCTCGGCTACACAGACGCTCGCGTGATCGCGACGGACATCTCGACGCGCGCGCTGGACCGCGCTCGCAGCGGGTGTTACACCGCGGCGGAGGTCAAGGGCGTCTCGGACGCACGTCGTGAGCGCTCCTTCGTGAGCGTAGATGGCGGATATGAGGTCGTTCCGGCACTTCGCGCACGAGTTGATGTCGCCCATCACAACTTGGCCGTGGATCCGCCACCGTTCGCGGTCGGGGAATGTCCGGTGGTCTTGTGTCGGAACGTCTTGATCTACTTCAGCCGCCACGAGGTCGAAGCATTCCTCGATCGGCTCGCCGACTGGCTCCCGCCCGATGGGTGGCTGTTCCTCGGGTACTCCGAGTCGCTCTGGCAAGTGACCGAGCGTTTCCAGCTGATCCGGGTCGGGGACGCGTTCGTGTATCAGCGACGCAACAAGCCATCCTCCAAACCGAGAGCATCTACGAAGCGGACCGCGGCACCTCCCAGACATCCAGATCGACGCCCGACTCAGCCGGGCCGCGATGCATCCCGCGTTGCGGCACGCCCGATCCCAGCACCGGTTGCGTCGCTGCCGGTCGATGTCGTCGAGCTGCTCGCCGTCGGCGAGGCGGCGGCACAGGCCGGCGACCACGCAACCGCGATCGCCTCGTTCCGCAAATGCGCCTACCTCGACTCCGGTCAGCCCCTCGCGCACTTCTACCTCGCTCTCGCACTCGAGGCATCGGGCGACGCCACTGCGGCCCGACGGGCGTATGCCGCGGCGAGAGCGGCGCTCGACGCCTGCGAGACCGCAGCAGTGGAAGCGACACTCGAGGGATATCGCGCCGACGAGCTTGCACGACTGCTCGATGCGAAGCTGGAGCTCGTCCGATGAGGACGCTGGTCCGATTCCGCACCGGTACCCATGCCTATGCAGTCGCGGTCGAACGCGTGCGCGAGGTCCGCACCGGCGAAGGTCTCATGGAGCTCCCGGCGGCACGTCCTGATGTGGCCGGGCTCCTTCGCGACAATGGCGACGCGCTCACCGTGCTGACCGCGCTCGGGTCGAGTCGAGACAGCGACAAGGTGCTGCTCCTCACCGGCGCCGATCGCACGTTCGGCCTGCTGGTCGAGGAGGTCACGGGCGTCGTTACGGTCAAAGGCGACATCGGCCCGCCCCCTGCTGGTCAAGACGACGGGGTCATCTCCGGCGTCTTCTCGACCGACGACGAGCTCGTGCTGGTAGTCGACGTCGACGCTCTCGGGAAGCGGCTCGACCCATGAGCGGCCCGACGATCCTCGTCGCGGAGGACTCGAAGGTCGTGCGCGCCGTGCTCCGCCAGCACCTCGAGGCGCAGGGGTATGTAGTCGTCGAGGCAGAAGATGGTGATGCTGCGCTGAAGGCTTGTCGCGAACGCTTGCCCGACGCGGTGCTGCTCGACGTGGAAATGCCGGGCCTCGACGGCTACCAAGTGCTCACCGCGTTGAAAGCCGATCCTGACCTTGCCGACGTGCCCGTGGTGTTCCTCACCGGGCGAACCGAGACCGCCGACATCGTCGAGGGACTCCGCCTCGGCGCCCACGACTACCTGAAGAAGCCGTTCGAGACGAGTGAGCTCATTGCTCGCGTGAGCGCCGCGGTCCGGGTCAAGGCCTTGCAAGACGAGCTGCGCACACGCAATGACGAGCTCGACGCGGTGAGCCGTACCGACGCGCTCACGGGGCTCGCGAACCGACGTCATATCCAAGAGCGCCTGCACGAGCTCTCGTCATTCGCGAGGCGACACAAACAGAGTCTTGGTGTTGTGATGCTCGACATCGATCACTTCAAGGAGGTCAACGACACCGTCGGGCACGCGGGCGGCGATGCCGTGCTCTGCGAGTTCTCCCGTCGGGTGCAGAGCGTGCTGCGAGACGAGGACACCGTCGGCCGATGGGGCGGCGAGGAGTTCCTCGTTCTTCTCCCCGGCACCGATGCCGCAGGCGCGCTCCGATTGGGGGAGCGGGTGTGCGCGAGCGTGGCCTCGAAGCCGTTCCCACTTCCCGATGAGACGACGCTCGCCGTGACAGTGAGCGCGGGGTGTGCCGTCGATGACGGTCAGAACTCCGAGGAGTTGGTGCGCCGGGCCGACGACGCGCTGTACGAGGCCAAGGAGAGCGGCCGCAATCGAGCGGTCGCGGCAACTGCGTCCTGACGGCGGCGTCATCTCCGGGCCCGCATCGTGCAAGGATCTGGCATGGAGACGCCGAAGATCATCAGCGTTGATGACCACGTGATCGAGCCCCGGCACGTCTGGCAGACGTGGCTCCCTGAAAAGTTCCGGGAGAGGGGCCCTCGCGTCGAGGAGCGTCGCTGGGGCGACTTTCGGCTCTTCCCTGGCGCGAAGTACAACAACCCCGAGGATCCCAACGGCGACTGGGGCAGCGCCTGGATCTTCGAGGACAAGGTCATCTATGTCCACAAGAAGTTCGTCGCGATCCCCAAGGAAGCGACGCCGGGCGGCGACGTCAGCAAGTTCGACCGCTACACGATGGTGATGACCGCCGTCACCTACGACGGCATGCGCGACGGTTGCTACGACCGCGACGCTCGCATCAAGGACTTCGAGCTCAACTGGGTCGACGGTTCGCTGCCGTTCCCCACCTTCCCTCGCTTCTGTGGTCAGACGTTCTACGAAGCCGAGGACAAGGAGCTCGCGTTCGCGTGCGTGAAGGCATACAACGACTGGATGGTCGAGGAGTGGTGTGAGCCGTCGGGTGGGATGAACATCCCGCTGTGCCTCATGCCGCTGTGGGACATCGACCGCGCAGTCGAGGAGGTCAAGCGCAACGCCGAGCGCGGCGTGCGCGCGTTCTGCTTCAGTGAGCTCCCGACCCGACTCAAGTTGCCCTCGATTCACACCGGGCACTGGGACCCGATGTTCGCGGCGTGCAACGACACCGGGGTCACGCTGTGCATGCACATCGGTTCGAGCTCGACGGACCCGGTCGCGTCACCCGACTCACCCGGTGGCGTGGGCGGCACGCTCGCGTTCAACAACTCGATGGCGTCGCTTGCGGACTATCTGTTCTCGGGCAAGCTCATCGAGTTCCCGAAGCTCAAGCTCGCGTACTCCGAGGGTCAGATCGGTTGGATCCCGTACGCGCTCGAGCGGGCCGACACGGTGTGGGAGCACCACGATGCCTGGCAGCACTCGAAGGCGAAGATCCCCGAGCCGCCGTCCACCTACTACTACGGGCGCATCTTCGGGTGCTTCACCGCGGACCGGGTCGGACTCGCGAACCTGGACATGGTCGGGGTCGACAACATCTGCTTCGAGACCGACTACCCGCACACCGACACGACGTGGCCGAATTCCAAGGAGTACGTCGAGAAGATGGTCGCCGACGCCGGCCTCGACGCGGAGACCACCTACAAGGTGTTGCGGGGCAACGCGATCAAGATGCTGGAGCTGGATCGCGTCTGAACGTCAGTCCGGCTCGCCGCCCGTTCGAGTTACCGCACTGACGAGGCCTTCGCCATGGACGAAGGCATGTCGGAGCCGCTCGGACAGATCGACGAGCTGCTCAGTTCCGAGGTCACTTCGGACTGAGGCGGCCAGTCGACGACGCCTCGATGCTGGCGAGGGCAGAATCAACCGATGTTCGATGATCTGCTCGATGCCAACCGGCGCTACCGGACCGAGTTCCACGACTCTGGGGTAGAGGGCGTGGCCGCCAAGGGCTTGGGGGTGCTGACGTGCATCGACTCCCGCATCGATCCGCTCGCCCTGCTCGGGCTGCGGGCCGGCGACGCCAAGATCATCCGCAATGCGGGAGCGCGGGTGACCGAGGATGCTTTGCGCTCGTTGGTGCTCGCCGCAAACCTGCTCGGTGTCACGCGCGTTTGTGTCGTGCAGCACACCGACTGCGCGATGGTCGGCTCGAACGATGAGGAGATGCGCGCTCGTATCAGCGCGATACGCGGTCGGGATGCTGACGGTTGGGACTTCTTGGCGAGCACGGATCAGCTGGCGACCTTGCGCCACGACATCGAGCTGATCGAGTCGTGCCCGCTGCTGCCGCCGGACCTGCAGGTGGGTGGATTCGTCTTCGATGTCCACAGCGGCGAGCTCGTCCCCATCGATCGGCCCTAGCAGCTGTCTCGTGGCGCATACGATGCGCGGCGCATCGGGTGGGGGAACGTGCTCGTGCCGCAGGCTTCGCAATGGTCGACCCAGGTGAGAGCTCATGGCTGATCAGAAGGACCTCGACTTCACCTACTCGTTGATCGATCGCCTGTTTCGCCTCAGCCTCGGCGAGCTGGCCGACTTCAGTGGCGCGAAGTACGACGGCGACTTCTCCCTCACGCTCGAAGAGGCTCAGCATCGCAAGCACGACTTCGTCAGCGAGCAGGTCGGGATCTCACCGGGCCGACGCGTGCTCGACCTGGGTTGCGGCTGGGGCCCGATGCTCGATGTCGTCCGGCGCCGTGGGGGGAACGGAGTCGGTGTCACACTGTCGTCGGCTCAAGTCGCGGCCTGTCGGCGCAACGGCCTCGACGTGCACCTCCACGACGCGCGGCTCGTCACGCACGAGACCTTTGGCGGGTTCGACGCCGTGGTGAGTCTCGGCGCCTTCGAGCATTTCTGCTCTCCCGATGAATACGCCGCCGGGCGCCAAGAGGAGATCTACGGCGATCTCTTCGCCAACGTTGCCAGCCTGCTGCCCGACAAGGGCCGGTTCTACCTCCAGACGATGGTCTTCGGTCGGAACATGATCCCGCTCGAGGATGTCGACATCGACGCCCCGCGCGACTCCGATGCGTGGTATCTCGCGTTGCTCGGGCGTCAGTTCCCCGGCTCGTGCCTCCCGTTCGGACAGGAGCAGATCATCACGAATGCCGAGCCCCATTTCCGGCTGGTGTCGAGCTCGAGCGGGAGGCTCGACTACATCGAGACCATCAAGCAGTGGCGGAAGCGATTCGGGGAGCCAGGTATGAAGAAGACGCTGCTCAAGCTCCGACTCGTCCCACGCTGGCTCACGAGCGCCGACTTCCGGCTTGCGTTCACCTCTGGAGTGAGTCCCAACAGCGTCTGCTTCGAGCGCGAGCTGCTCGACCACTTTCGACTGGTGTTCGAGAAGCGGTAGGTCGTCCTCTCTTACGCTCGCCTCAGGTGCCCTTCGCGAGGATGGTGGAATACCGTCGACGAAGACTCCCGAAACCGAAAGGGCGCCGCGAGCCATGGGTCAGCACCACGACTACGACCACGAGACCGAGGACCACGATCGAGGCTTGACCTTCGACCTCGGGACCCTCCTGACGCGACGTCGGGCCCTGACCTTGCTCGGCGGAGCCGGCATCGCCGCGGTTGCCACCGCGTGCGGCTCGTCTGGGAACGACGGCGCATCATCCACGACCGCCACCACCGCACGGTCGGCTTCGAGCAGTACGAGCCGCGCTACGGCTGCAAGCACTGAGCAGATTCCCGAGGAGACCGCCGGTCCATATCCCGGCGACGGGTCAAACGGACCCAACGTCCTGACTGAGAGCGAGGTCGTGCGGTCCGACATCACCTCGAGCATTGGGGGCTCGAGCGGCGTGGCGGGCGGCGTGCCGCTCGCCATCAGCTTGAACGTGGTCTCGGTGTCGGCCGGCGGAGAGGCCCTCGCGAACGCAGCGGTGTACGCGTGGCACTGCGATCGAGAAGGGCGGTACTCCCTCTACTCGCAAGGTGTCACGAACGAGAACTACCTCCGAGGAGTGCAAGAGACCGACGACGACGGCAACGTCACCTTCGCGAGCATCTTTCCTGCGTGTTACTCGGGCCGGTGGCCGCACATCCACTTCGAGGTGTTCGAGAGCCTCGATGCCGCGACGAGTGGTGGGACCAAGCTGCGCACATCGCAGATCGCGCTGCCCCAAGACGCGTGCGAGACGGTCTTCGCGGTCGACGGCTACGAGCAGAGCGCCAGCAACCTCTCGCGGGTCTCGCTCGACAGCGACAACGTGTTCAGCGACGGCTATTCACTGGAGCTCGGCACCGTGACCGGCTCCGTCGAGGGCGGCATGACCGTCACCCTCGCAGTGCCCGTCTGACCGAAAGGGGGCCGGGAACGCCTCAGGCTCTCAGCGTCCCCACAGGCCCCGCTGAGAGATCACCCAGGCGCGAATGCGAGAATGGCGCATGACCCACAGACGTCACACTCCCTCGTCGCGCGGCAGCGTGCAGATCGTCGTCGTGATCCTCCTCGCGGTGGTAGTGGCCGGTGCCGGGATCTGGTACTTCGTGTTCCGCGACACCGCGCCCGACCGAGTGAACATCGAGGCCGCGACCAAGTCGGTTGACAAGACCGCCAAGGACACGTCCAACGATGCTTCGGCTGATATCGAAGGCACATGGACCGTTGATACGAGCATCGGCAGCTTCGACGTCGCCGCCGCGGATTACTCGAGCGCATGGGTCGGCTATCGCGTGCAGGAAGAGCTCGCCGGGATCGGGGCAAAGACTGCGTTCGGTCGCACGCCCGACGTCAGCGGCTCGCTGACCATCGACGGGACGACCGTGAAGGAGGTCGAGGTCGAGGCCGACCTCACCACCCTGCAGAGCGACGAGAGCCGTCGCGACGGCCAGCTGAGTCAGCAGGGGATCGAGACCGCGCGGTTCCCGACGGCCACGTTCTCACTCACCGAGCCGATCGACGTCGGTGATGTGACCGAGGGCGAGACTGTCAGCGTTGACGCCGCAGGTTCGATGACGATCCATGGCGTCACCCGGGATGTGACGATCGCACTCGAAGCGAGGCTCGAGAACAACGTGATCATCGTGACGGGATCGCTCGCGATTATCTTCGCCGACTACGACATTGCGAAGCCCGTGTCAGCTGTGGTCCTCTCGATCGAGGATCGCGGCGTGATGGAGCTCCAGCTCTTCTTCACGAAGCCGTAGCGCCCGTTGGGTCAGCAGTACGGGCGTGCGAGTGTGAGCAGGAAGTCGCCAGCCGGGTCGGTCCAGGTCTCCTCGACGACGAAGCCGCCAGCATCGAGCTCGTCACCTACTTGCTCGGCCGTGAACTTCGAGGAGATCTCGGTGAGGAGGTCCTCGCCCGCGTTGAACGTGACATCGAGGTCCAACGCTCTGACGGAGACGCGCTGCGCGCGTTGAGCTCGAAGTCGCATCTCGATCCGTCGCTCATCGGCATTCCAGACGGCGACGTGGTCATACGCCTCGGTAGCGAATGTGGCATCGAGCTCGCGGTTCATCACGTGCAGCACGTTACGGTTGAACTCGGCAGTGATGCCCTGTGAGTCGTTGTACGCCGCGAGCAGACGCCGCGGATCTTTGACGAGATCCGTGCCGAGAAGCAGCCATTCGTCGTGCGACATGGTCGTGTCGAGGTCGAGGAAGAACCTGTGCCTTTCCGCGGGCGTGAGGTTGCCGACGGTGCTGCCGAGGAATGCGACAAGCCGGCGGCCGTCGCGGGGAAGAGTTCCCACGTGGCGGTGGAAGTCGCCAACAACCGCATGCACAGCGACGCTGTACGTATCGGCGATCGACGCAGCCGCGTCTCGAAGCGTCTCCTCGCTGACGTCGAATGGTACGAATCTCTTCAACCTGCTCGAGCGCGTCATGGCGTCGAGCAAGAGCCGGGTCTTCTCTGATGTGCCGGACCCGATCTCGACCAGCACGTCCGCGTCCGCGCGAATCGCGATTTCCTCGGCATGAGTCGACAAGATCGCGTGTTCGGCGCGGGTCAGGTAATACTCGGGGAGACGGGTGATCTCATCGAAGAGGCGACTGCCCCGATCGTCGTAGAACCACACGGGAGGCAGGGACTTGGGTGTGGTCGTGAGCCCCGCCCGCACATCCGCGGCGAGAGCGGCAGCGCGGTCGGTCGCTTCGAGGTGGACGTCGACGGTCATCGAGGTCACGGTTCCAGCCTTTCGGTGAGGTCGCGGGCGAGCCGCACACCGGAGAACGCCCAGCGTGCGCTCGGGGGAAAGAAGTTCCGATAGGTCGCGCGGACGTGGCCCGCAGGTGTCACGCACGATCCACCTCGCAACACGTGCTGGTTGACCATGAACTTGCCGTTGTACTCACCGACCGCACCAGGCGCGGCACGAAAACCCGGATACGCGAGATACGCGGACCCGGTCCACTCCCAGACATCGCCGAGGCCGAGATCGCCGTCGAGTGATGACCGAGGGTGGAGGTATTCGACGTCGAGGTAGCGTCCTGACGACGGGGAGGCGCTCGCCACAACTTCCCACTCTGCTTCGGTAGGGAGTCGCGCTCCGGCCCATCGTGCGAACGCGTCGGCCTCGTAGTAGCTGACGTGGCAGACCGGCTGCGCGGGTTCGAGCGCGCGCCGTCCCGCGAGCGTGAACTCGCGCCAATCGTGGCCGTCCGGTCGCCAGTAGAGGGGTGCGGTCCAGCCCCCCGATTGCGCCAGCGCCCACCCGTCGGAGAGCCACAGGTCGGCACGCTGATAGCCGCCGTCCTCGACGAACGCCAGCCATTCCGCGCACGACACAGGCCGGTCGGCGAGCGCGAATGGCTCGAGGAACACGCGATGGCGGGGACCCTCGTTGTCGAACGCGAATCCGACGCCGTGGTGGCCAATCTCCCGGAGCCCTCCAGCGTGCTCGATCCAGCCGAGCGGGCGCGCGACGGAACCGACGCTCGCACATGGCGAATACGCGGGCTCGAGGGGATTCATGGACAACACGTGTTTGATGTCCATCAGCAGCAGCTCTTGGTGCTGTTGCTCGTGATGGAGACCGAGCTGGACGAGTGCTGCCGTGTCCGGTGACACCGCGTCGCTCAGGAAGCCGGTCATGGCGTGATCGATGTGGTTCCGAAACGCGGCGATCTCTGCGACACCCGGTCGAGAGAGCAATCCTCGGTGATCGCGGGGGTGCCGATCGCCAACTGCCTCGTAGTACGAGTTGAAGAAGTAGCCGTAATCCGGATGGAACAGCTCGTAACCGCGGACATTCGGTCTGAGCACGAATGTCTCGAAGAACCATGTGGTGTGCGCCCGATGCCACTTTGTCGGGCTCACGTCGGGCATCGACTGAATCGTTTGGTCTTCAGCCGAAAGGGGGAAAGCAAGGTCCTCGGTGAGCGCTCGCACCCGCTGGTAGTCGCCAGCGAGGTCGGTGTTGTGGGAGCTCATGCGGGGCACGGTGGTCGTCATGGTGCTATCCGAGGCCAAAGCGCGAGGCGACCCAGTCGTCGTTGCGCCACGAGGTCATCCACAAGCGGATGCTGCTTGCCCGCCTCGGTGTCCACCATTGGCCGCCCGGCGAGCACGGCCTCTGCACCTTCATGCTCTTCTTCATGGATGAGAATCTACGCCTTCTGCTCCGCCCGGCACGCTCACTGTTCGGTGCACAGACTCGGAGCGGATTCGAATTCCTCAGCATGGCCTGAGTGCCGCACGTGCCCAATCAGCTCACAGCAAGCGTGGCGTGATGGGAACCTCGTGCACCGCCCCGTCGACGAAGGTGACCCGGTAGGCGCTCTCTGGTGCGTGGGTGCTTACAGCTTCGACGAGCTCGGTGCCGACGAAATGAAGCCCGACTCCGTTGTCGGCAGCTAGGCCATCGGGGAGTGCACCCGTCTTCACGAACTCGTGGTACGCGGGCCGACGCTTTGCTTCACCGTCGTAGTGCGGCGAGAAGCTTCCCGAGAGGAACGCCAGCCCGTCGTGCAGTGCGGCGAGGTCGAGCCCGAAAGAATCGGTTGTGCCGCCCTCGAACCAGCACAGCGCGCCCGCGCTCATGCCGCAGAGCACCACACCGGCTTCCCACGCCGAGCGCAAGATCTCGTCCACGCCGTGCAAGCGCCACACCGCGAGCAGGTTGGCCGTGTTGCCGCCACCCACGTGGATCACGTCCTGATCGAGGAGGAATCCGTGTAGATCGTCCACGGTGCGAGTGAAGAGCTCGAGGTGCGACGGCACGCAGCGCTTCGTGGTGAACGCGCTGTAGAACTGCACGATGTACTGGTCGGAGTCGCCACTGGCGGTTGGCACGAAGCAGACCTTCGGGCGCTTCGAGCGCGCGAGCGCCAGTACGTAGTCGTCGAGCACGTGCCACTCGGGGCCATACGCGAATCCGCCGCCGCCCATGGCGACAATATGGCGCTCAGGCATCACGCGCCGTCCAGGCTCAGACCGGCAGCCATGGACGCGCCGAGCTCGTGACATGACGCGAGGTCGGCGGGCGTCGGGTCGTTCAAGACCGCCACCGGTGCTTGGGCGAGCCGCCATTGAAGCCCGGATGTGATCTTCTCGACTGCAGCGCGCGCCCCGTCGGTGTCGTTGTTGCCGTGCAGGTACAAGCCGTAGGGGCGCCCGATGGTGGCGTCGAGACACGGGTAATAGATCTGGTCGAAGAAGTGCTTGAGCGCGCCTGACATGTAGCCCAGGTTCGCAGGCGTTCCGAGTAGGTATGCATCCGCTTCGAGCACCTCGACCGCCGTCGCCGTGAGCGCCGGTCGAGTCACGACCGTCACGCCTGTGATCTGTCGGTCCATGGCGCCGGCCCCGACCGCGTCGAACATGGCGTGCATCGCGGGTGAAGGTGTGTGGTGGACGATCAGCAAGAGAGGCATGAGTCTGGCGAAGGAAATCAGATCGTGACGACGGAGCGGAGCACCTCGCCGCGCTCCATCTTGTGGAACGCATCCTCCACACCGTCGAGTGGGATCGTCTCCGACACGAAACGGTCGAGGTCGAAGCGGCCTTGCAGGTAGAGGTCGATCAGGAGCGGGAAGTCGCGGCTGGGCAAGCAGTCGCCGTACCACGACGGTCGCAACGCGCCGCCGCGACCGAAGAAGTCGATCATCGGGATGTCGGGGAGCGCCATCTCGGGCCGTGGCACACCTACTTGCACCACCGTGCTGGCAAGGTCGCGCGCGTAGAACGCTTGCTCCAGCACCTTCGGGTTCCCAACCGCCTCCACGCACACATCGGCGCCGTTGCCCTCGGTGAGCTCGCGGATCCGCTCGACCGGATCCTCCTTCGATGCATCGACGGTATGCGTTGCGCCGAAGTCCTTGGCCCAGGCGAGCTTCTGCGGGTCGACGTCGACGGCGATGATCGTGCGCGCCCCCACGAGTCGCGCCGCGGCGATGGCTGCGTCGCCGACGCCGCCGCACCCGAAGACGGCAACCGTGTCGTCGCGCTGCACGCCGCCGGTGTTCACGGCTGCGCCGTAGCCGGCCATCACGCCGCACCCGAGGAGCCCGGCAGCCTCGGGGCGCGCCTTGGGGTTCACCTTCGTGGCCTGTCCGGCAGCGACGAGCGTCTTCTCGGCGAACGCGCCGATGCCGAGCGCGGGGGAGAGGGCAGTCCCGTCGGTGAGCGTCTTCTTCTGCATGGCGTTGTGGGTGGCGAAGCAGTACCAGGGTCGACCGCGCCGGCAGGCCCGGCACTCGCCGCACACCGCACGCCAGTTCAAGACGACGAAGTCGCCAGGAGCGACGCCGGTGACGCCTTCGCCGACGGCCTCGACCACACCCGCGGCCTCGTGCCCGAGCAGGTATGGGAAGTCGTCGCCGATGCCGCCTTCGCGGTAGTGCAGATCGGTGTGGCACACGCCGCACGCCTGCACGCCGACGAGCGCCTCGCCCGGACCGGGATCGGGAACAACGATCGTCTCGACGGAGACCGGCTCGCCCTTGGCGCGAGCCACCACGCCCCGCACTTCATGCGCCATCGGCCGAGGAGGCTAACGCCTCACGCGATTCTCCGGTTCCTAGAGCTCGTACACCTTCGTGATCTCGGTAGGTGGCTCCTCGCGTACGCCCGCGACCCGCGGCGTGAGCGGGCCCGCAGCGCGTTCGGCCACCCCGAGGACGGCCCCGTATACGAGGTGTGGGCCCCACACGACGACACCACCGGGTCCCGCGTCGCGAAAGCTGTCATGGCGGTAGAGGTAGCGCCCGAACGCCCGCCATGCCGCCTGAAGTCGCTTCCCCGAGTCAGTGAGGCGATAACCCGATCCCCGCGCTACGAGATGCGGCGCGCCGTTGGCGAAGACGATCGATCCCACGAACACCGGGATCCGCTCGAAGTACAGGAGGGAAAACCCGGTCGCGGTGAACACGAGCACGATCATCAACGCGGCGAACGGGATGCGGGTCTCGACGAGGCCGCTCTCGGTGGCACGCGCCCGGGCCCCTTGGCGGAACTCTGACCACCACCCGACGCGCTCCTTCCAGATGGTCCGGCCGGTGATGTCGCCGTTGGGCTCGGCCTGCTCGCGCAGCCCGCCGAGGACCAGGATCTCGCAGTGGTTCTTGCCGACGGCGTCGGGCGGGATCTGTACGACGACGTTGTCGCCGTACTCGTTGATCGAGATGACCCGACGGGCCGCGAGCGCGAGCGCCGTCCCTGCGATCGCCCGCACCCCAGGTTGGCCATCGCCGATGACGGTCGCAATGACGGCGGGGTCGTGCGTGCTCGGCGGCTCAGGGAGCTCGTCGGGCACGTCCGTCGTGACATCGCCGCGCGTGCGAAGTCGCCTGAGCATCACCACCGCGAACAGCGCCCATGCCGGGATCACCAGGAGCCCGGCGACGACCGAGAGGATGATGTTCGACGAGCCGAAGTCGGGGATCGGAGGAACCACCGTGAAGCCGAGGACGATGAACGCCGCGCCGACCACGGTGAAGAGCAGCGCGATCGGCGCCGGCAACGCCCCCATCGAGGTGGTCACGGTCACGCGCACGGCGTGAGCGTAGACCGCACCGTTTTGGCGTCGGTAGAGTGCGCGATCCGCACATGAGCGGCGCCGAAAGTGGGGGTGGAGCGGGCATGGCCAAGTCGCAGCGCAACAAGCCGTACGTAGAGCCGCCGTTCGATCAGATCGCGGGCATCAGTCGCATGCACGTGCAGGCGATGGAGTCGTCCGACGCCGACGAGGTGTGGGTGGGTGCCGGGATGCAGCAGCTCATCCTGCGCACGGTCGGGCGCAAGTCGGGCAACGAGCACAAGGTTGCGCTGCCCTACTGGCTGGACCGCGACGGCAACAAGATCGTCGTCGGGTCGTATGCAGGGGCCAAGGACCATCCGCACTGGTATCTGAACCTCGCGGACCGCGACGCGAATCCCGAGGTGCTGGTCCGCACGCGCGGTGGCTCGCAGTGGGCCGAGGCCGAGGTCCTCGATGGCGACGAGTACAAGCGCATCTGGGATGCACTTACTACTGACCGCGAGTTCTACCGCGAGTACCAGACCCGCACCGACCGGCAGCTCCCGCTCGTGCGACTCCTCGACCGCCGTCCCGCCTGAGCGACAACGGTCAGACGCTCAACGTCGACGGCGGCACGTGATGCGCATCTCGCTTGCGCGCGCCGGCGGGCGTGATACCCAAAAGGTAAAGGCCCCCCCACCCGGGGGGGGGGTTGCCAAGGAAGCGGCGCGGTGGGGCGGGGGGGGCGACCG
>JANOHN010000150.1:0-8874 GCA_031406505.1 Acidimicrobiia bacterium
GTGTGCACCCACAACGCCGGCCGTAGTCAGATGGCCGCGGCATTGCTCGACCACCACGCTGGCGGTCGCGTGCACGTGCGGTCAGCCGGGAGCACCCCGGCCGACGAGCTCAACCCCGCGGTGGTCGAAGCGCTCGCCGAAGTCGACCTCGACGTGACCAAGGAGTTCCCGAAGCCACTCACCGACGAAGTGGTTCGGGCCGCCGATGTGGTGATCACCATGGGATGTGGCGACGCGTGTCCGATCTACCCCGGAAAGCGATACCTCGACTGGGACCTCGACGATCCTGCGGGCCAGTCGCTCGAAGCCGTGCGGCCCATTCGGGATGAGATCGACCGCCGCGTGCGTGCGTTGCTCACCGAGCTCACTGGCGAAGTGCCACCCGTCTGACTGCTACCCGACGTCGACGTCGGGACGTTCGGTCAGCGTCGCCGTCAGGGTGATGCGCTCGCCGTTGCGATCCACGATCACATCGACCTCGTCGCCGGGGCGGTGACTGCGCACCGCCGTGAGCACGTCGGCCGATGTGGCGATGCTGTCGTCACCGATCTTGACGATCACGTCGCCCTCCTGGATGCCGACGCGGGAGGCTGGCGTGTCGGGAGTGACCTGCGCTACGTACGCGCCGGTCTCGATGTCGAGCTCGAGCTCCCTCGCCAGTGCCGGCGTCATGTTCTGCGTCGAGACACCGAGGAACGCCGCCGTGCGGCCGGCGCGTAGGTCGTCGATCACGGGCTTGGCCCGCGAGATCGGGATCGCGAAGCCGACGCTCTGCGCGTTGGCGTCAATCGCCGTGGCGACGCCGACCACCTTGCCGGACGCGTCGACGAGCGGTCCGCCCGAGTTCCCGAAGTTGATCGCCGCGTCGGTCTGGAGCATGCCGACGAGCGTGGACCCGACGTCGGTGTCGACCGTGCGGTTGGTGCCCGAGATGATCCCGCGGGTCACGCTGAGGCCACCCTCGAGCGCGAGCGCGTTGCCGATCACGAGCACCTCGTCGCCGACCTGTGCTTCGTCGGAGTCACCGAGCTCGATGAACGGCAGGTTGGTGCCGTCCACCTTGAGTACGGCGAGATCGACGGAAGGATCACGACCGACGATCTGCGCGCTGAACGTCTGACCATCGGTGAATGCCACGTCGATCAACGTCTGACCCTCGACGACGTGGTTGTTCGTGACGATGTAGCCGTCGGCAGCGATGACGAAGCCGGTACCCGCGCCCCCCGCGCCAGTGCCCGGCCCCTGGCCAACCGTGACGGTGACCACGGCGGGCTCGGCGGCCGCAATGAGCGAGGCGAGGTCGGTGCCACCGTCGAACGTCGACGACGGTCGGGAGATGACCGCTTGCGACGGATTCGACGCCGTGGCGAACGTGTCGTCGTCGTCCGTCGCGAGGAACACACCGCCGGCCGCGAGCGCGCCACACAGCCCGCCGGCGATCGCGGCGACGATGGTGTGCCGCATCCCGCTGGGTTGCGGGCGCGCCGCGCGTGGTGTGGGGGGCGGCCACGGCGACATCGACTCCGGGTGCGGAATCGCGGCGCGCGAAGCGGCGGGCTCCGGGGAAGTGGGAGTCTCGTCAGTCACAGATCACCTCGGGGGAAGGGTCGCACGGGTCAGCGTGTCATCTCTCAACGCCGCCGGTACCGAAGAAGGTTCCATGACCCGCCTGAAATCGGGCTGAGAGCCGGCAATCGCCGCGAACCGAGGCAGAACCTCGGGTTTTCGACCCGATCCGGGAACCCGGTGCCGATGCCCTACGTTTCACCTCTGAACCCCATGGACAACAGCGACCTCCCCCTCCTGCCCCCCGACCACCGGACCCCGGCCTGGATGCTGCAGGCCCGGTGCCGCGAAGCGCGGCCCGGCGAGTTCTTCCCGTCCGACGGAGTCGGTGTCGACCGAGCTCGGCGCGTGTGCGCGGACTGCCCGGTCCAGAGTGAGTGCCTCGAGTACGCCTTGAAGTACCGGATCGACCACGGTGTCTGGGGCGGGTGCTCGGAGCGGGAGCGCCGACGCCTGTTGCGCAAGCGCCGCGTCACCGCCGACCGCTAGCCGCGCTCTTCCTCGCCTCAGGCTGCGTTCGGGCGCCGCAGATCCTCTTCGGTCAGCTCCGCCGGGTACAGCTCGAGCAGCGACGATCCGATCGCGTCGAGTACCGCCGCCGCGAGCGGGTGATAGCGAATGAGCCCGGAGGCCGACGGGAACCGTCGACCGGCGAAGCGCAACCCGAGCTCGCTGCTCCCCAGCGACCACGGCGTGAGCTCGAGCTCCACCGGCCACGCGCGGTGGCCCGGCGCACTGAGCTTCCCGAACACCCGCCGGTGCGGACCCGCGGGCCCCAACGAGGACTGCTCCCAGGTGGCGGGATCGAGCATGAGGCGACCGAGGTCGACCTCGACGGTCTCGAACCGCGACCCGGCGGAGCGGCTCCGAGTCTCGGACCACCAGCGCTCGAGGACGACGGGACCGACGCGAGCGGGCACCGGGACGACGCGAGAGATGTACGTCGGGATGTGGGTCATGGACATGTCTTCCATCTGCATGACACAAGCATCGCAGGCGAACATTTCCAGCAGATCACGAGGCGTCGACGGCAACGCGAACAGGACATGATCACCTTCCGCGTCAGTTCCCGGTCACAACGTGACGCGCGTCACTCCCAGTCGAAGGGACCGAGCACGAAGTCGGTGACGTCATCGACCCACGATCGGTCTTCGCTCGCGTTACCGCTCATCTCCGTCACGATCGCCAAGACCGCGTCGGGTGGGCCGTCGCCGACTGCGGTGAAGACCAAGTCGCGGTCGCCCCACACCACGATCGTGCCCGCGGCGGTGGCATACGACCGTGCGCGCAGCCCGTCGATCGGTGCGCGCGCCCCGGATGGGAGCCCGTCCCAGTCGACCCGCCCCGACTTCTGGAACACCGATGCGGTGAAGAGCCCGTCGCTGTAATACAGCTGGACCGCGCCGTCGGGCTGGAGGTACTCACCGAGCAGCCGGTACGGGCCGAGATCCGAGCGAGACACGAAGCCGCTCGGGAGCGAGTCGATCGCCACCGGAGCCTGGTTATCCGGCCCCGCAGGCATCGCCGGGATCGGGACGTCGAGCTCCCCCGCGATGATCGTCACGAAACGAACGACCCGCACCGTCCGCCCGTGCTCGTCGAGGACGACGCGACGGAGCAGCTGACCGGTCTCCCGGTCGATTGAGAAGCGAGCGCGCACGCGTCCGGCGCCATCGCTCGCCGTCACCACCGTGGCGGACCGTTCGGCAATGTGGTGCCTGCCGACGACCTCGAGATCCCAGGACTCGCCGGGTCGAGGGGCTCGGCCGCCGCGGGCCTGCTTGGAGCGAGTGTCCGGGTGATCGTCGCTGGTGGTGACGCGCTCGTCGTCATTCCCTACGGTGTTGCGTCCGCCGACGCCGATCACGAAGGCGCCATCCACACCGCGTGCACCGACGCGCTCCGCCTGAACGAGCCCCGCGTCGTCGATCCATTGCACCTCGACGACGCCCGCGAACGATTCGTGAGTCGCGATCTTCCGGGCCTTGGTGAGCAGCTCTTCCGCTTCATCGGGCGTTCCCGCGCCCGCGCTGGTCGCGAGGACGACCGCTCCGAGCATGGTGAGCACACTCGCCGCGAGGGCAACGCCCGGTCGGCGGGTGTGCTCGGTCACCGGTCGAGACCCGCGGGCACGACGGCGCCCGCCAGGTTGCTCACCACGTCGTTGCCCAGGGACGCTCGTTCTGCATGTACTTGCGTCAGCGTGCCGAGCGCAGGATCGACCGGCGCCGGGCGCGGCACGAGCACGACCCCGAGTACGACCGCCGCGGCCGCCGCGCCTGCAAGCGCGCGCCACCGGCTGACCCACGCTCGGCGTTGGCGAGCGACACCGAGATCGACGACGTTCCCACCCTTCTTGTCGTGGTCGTTGCCGTCCAGCACGTGGTCCCAGAATCCCGGCCGTGCGTCGACCAATGGGAGCGCGCGCACGGCATCACGTGCGGCACGCACCTCCACGAGCTCGGCCTCCCATGCGGGCGAGCCGTCGATGCGGGCTTGCACCGCGGCGCGCGTCGGTACGTCGAGCTCGTCGTCGAGATACGCGGAAAGAAAGGTCTCGTCCATGTCGTGGGCCTCGGGCGTGCTCATGCGCGATCTCCACCGGCCGTGAGCGCTTCGCGCAGGAGCCGGCGACCACGATGGATCCGGGACCGCACGGTGCCGAGGGGCACGTGCAATGTGGCGGCGATCTGCTCGTACGACTGATCGGCCACATCGCAGAGCACCACCGGCACCCGGAACTCACTGGGCAGCGACCCCAGCGCGGCCTGGATCTCGTCGGAGAGATCCGTGCTCGCGTCCTCGGCCGATGGGCTCTCCGGGAGCACGCGGTCGGGATCGTCGGGGAACGGATCGGCCGGCCGGCGCTGCCGCCGCCGCATGTCGTCGAGAAACACATTGGTCACGATCCGGGCCAACCAACCTTCCAGGGACCCCGGCTCATAGCGCTCGAGGCCCTTGCGCACTCGAAGCAGTGCCTCCTGCACGAGATCCTGCGCGTCGTCGTGATTGCCGGCCAGGCGGTATGCCACGCGGTAGAGGAAGCTCCCGTGCTCGCGAGCCACCTCTTCCCACGTGGGGATGCCGTCGGCCATAGGAAGAACGACGGGCGGTCGGTGTCTGGTTCCCGGAACGGTGCCGAAATGCTCGGCGGCCGGGCGGGCTACTTGGCCGAGTCGGCCTCGTCGTCGCCCGCACCCTCGGTGACGCCCTTCTTGAACTCCTTGGATGCCGCGCCCATGGATCGGGCGAGCTTGGGGAGCTGTGTGCTGCCGAAGAGCAACATCACGATGCCGAGAACGATGAGCAGCTCAGTGGGTCCCACAGACACTCCGAACACTTGGGCCTCCTGCTGGGTCTGTTGTCCACCCTATCGGTCGGGGCTGGGAGTCCTCTCCCTACGGCTGGAGCGCCTCCGCGAGCGCCGTGACCTCGTCCAGCCCGACGACCTGGAACGGGATCGCGCCCGCGCCGACGATCAGCGTCTCGACGCCGAGCGCCGCCCATTCGGCCGCTTGCTCGCGAACCTGCTCGACGGTGCCCACGAGGCGCCCGACGCGCCAGTCCGCCAGCGTGGCCCCGTCGAGCACGCCAGGGGGGCTCAGCTCGCGCATCCGCTCGAAGCGTGCCGCGAGGTCGTGCTCGTCCTCACCAACGAGCGCGTAGAGGCCGACCGAGCGCGTGATGGTGGCCGGGTCTCGGTCCACGGCGTCGCACGCGCGTGCGAGCACGTCGACTCGCTCGCGGTACTTGTCGGTCGTCCACACCCACGACGTGTTCCAACCGTCGGCGACCGCGGCAACGGTGGCGAGCAGTCGGTCGCCCTTGCCACCGATGAACACCGGCGGACGGGGCTGTTGCAGTGGTGTGGGATCGAGCCGCGCACCGTCGGCATGGAAGAACTCACCGTGGTGCGTCACGTCGTCGCCGGCGAGCAGCGCGCAGACGAGCTCGGTGGCTTCGCGCAGGCGTCGGATGCGGACGCCCGGCGAAGGCATGGCCATCCCGATCGCCTCGTATTCGGGCTCGTACCAGCCCGCGCCGAGCCCGACGTCGAGCCGACCGCCCGTGATGCAGTCGAGGGTGGCTAGCGCTTTGGCGAGCACCGTGGGTGGGCGTAGCGCTTCGCAGAGCACAAGCGTGCCGAGGCGGACCCGAGGCACCACTCCGGCGAGCGCGCCGAGCGTGGCGATCGGCTCGAACGCGCCCTGTCGCTCGGCGGTGCCGCCGTACTTGGCGAGGTCGAAGAAGAGGTGGTCGGAGAGCCAGAGCGAGTCGTAGCCGGCGGCTTCCGCGCATCGGGCGTACTCGGCGATGGTCTCGAAGGTGAGCGGCGACTCACCCGCCACCGAGCAGTCGTATTGAGGGAGAGCCAACCCGATGCGCATCGAATCGGAGCGTATTCGGCCCTTGACGGCTCCTCAGTCGACCCCTATTAGCCTCGCCTCCGTGCTGGAGTGCGTGGCGAACATCTCGGAGGGTCGGAGCACCGACGTGCTCGACGCGCTCGCGCAGGCGTGTGGCCCGTCGCTCCTCGACATGCATTCCGACCCTGATCACCATCGCTCGGTGTTCACGCTCGCGGGTCCCGGCCCACGTGACGCCGAAACGGCGATGTGTGCGCTGGCGCGCGTGGCCGCCGCGCGCGCCGAGCTCACTGGCCACGACGGGGTGCACCCGAGGCTGGGCGTGATCGACGTGGTCCCGTTCATTGCGCTCGACGAGGACCACGACGTGGCTGCCGACGCCGCGCTGTCGTTCGCGGCATGGGCCGTCGAAGAGCTCGCTCTCCCCGTCTTCTTCTATGACGACGCCGATCCCAAGCGACGGTCGCTCCCCGAGTTGCGCGCCGATGCATTCGTGAAGCGCACGCCCGATGCCGGCCCGATGGATCCGCACCCCACGCTCGGTGCGGTCGCTGTTGGAGCCCGGCCGCCCCTCGTCGCTGTGAACTGCTGGCTCGACACCAACGACGTGCTCGTGGCTCGTCGGCTGGCCCGCCAGATGCGCGAGGTCGACGGCGGGATGCCGGGCGTGCGGGCGCTGGGCTTGCTGCTCGAGTCGCTCGACATCGCCCAAGTGTCGATGAACCTGGTGGACCTGCCCATCGCCAGCCTGGAAGCTGCGGTGACCGAGGTGCGCCGGCTGGCGGCCAAGGACGATTGGGAGATCACCAAGGTGGAAATCGTGGGGCTCATGCCGGCGGCTGAGCTGGCCGGGTGCAGTGAGGAGTTCCGGGCCTGGGCCGAGCTCGGTGACGACCTCACGATCGAGGGCCGGCTGGCCGCCCCGGCGGGCGGCGCACCCGCCTAGCGGTCGGAGTTAGACGGCCCGGGCTCGACGCTCGAGCGCCCGTTGGCGACGTACCCGCCGGCGCTCCCGCTCTGAGAGACCACCCCAGATGCCGAACTTCTCGCCGTGGGCGAGGGCGTACTCCAGGCACTCGACCCGGACCTCGCACCCGCGGCACACGGCCTTGGCCTCCCGGGTGGATGCGCCCCGCTCCGGGAAGAACAGATCGGGGTCGACGCCGAGGCAGTTCGCGCGCTCTTGCCACCGCTGGGCGGTGTCCTCGGCCTCTGATTGCACAAGCTCGATGAAGTCGGTGACGTTCACCGGCATCTCCCCTCTGAAATGACGCCAGTGGAATTACAACGGTGTTACTCTGACCCGCCCGGACCGCCTGGCGCAAGGGGAACTTCCCAATCAGGGTGGGAAATGTCCGATATCAGGGCATTTTGGAGTGAGATTTCTTCGACGCGGGCGCCGAATTCGGGCCCTGACGTACATTTCCGGCGTGCTGCCCCGCCTCGAAGCAGCCCTGGGCGACATCACGATGGAGGCCACCGACGCCATCGTGAACGCGGCCAACCCGGCATTGGCTCCCGGCGGCGGTGTGTGCGGGGCGATCTTCTGACACGGGGAGGGCGGGCCCTCCCCGTGGACCCCTCCCGACGCAACGGGTCTGGCACCAACGGTGTCGAAGGCCGGCAAAGCCGGCCTTCGGGCGCACCAGCCAACCTCGCCCTAGGGGCGGGGGCTTCCGGGATGAGCTCGTGCCGTCATCTGGGTTCCAGGACCTGATGGGCCAGTTCGTACACGGCCGAGTCTCTCCCCTTGCTGAGGACGGATCGGCTCGCCCGAGAGGCGGCTTGGCCGCCTCTCAACTCCCGGCCCCGAGAAACGTCGCGCTGGGAGGGGCCGACCGGGGAGGGCCTGCCCTCCCCGTCTCACGAGGCGACCTTGGCCGCCTACGAGCAGGCGCTCGCGCGCTAGCTAGCCCGTCGATTCCGGCGTTGGTCGAGGAAGTCGACGAGCACGTAGTCGCCGAGCGTGTCGGGCGTCGTGAAGAACGCGCGTCCACGATTGAGCTTCATCATGCGCTCGACGAAGTCGCGGAGGTAGTAGCTCTCGTCGAGCATGAACGTGTTGATGCGGATGCCGTCGCGCGTGCACCGCATCACCTCCTTGAGCGTCTCCTCGATGGTGAGCGGCGATGGCGGGTATTGGAAGTACGGCTCGTCGCCTTCGATGTGGGCCGTCGGCTCGCCGTCGGTGACCATGATGATCTGCTTCGTGCCGTGCTGACGGGAGAGCATGCGGCGCGCAAGCAGCATGGCGTGCTGCATGTTCGTGCCCCACTCGAAATCCCAGCTCATCTCCGGGAGTCGTTCGGGCGGCACTTCACGCGCGACCCGTCCGAAGCTCACAAGGCCGAAGTAGTCGCGCGGGAACTGACTCGTGATGAGCGCGTGCAACGCCATCGCGACCTTCTTCGCCGAGAGGAAGTTGTCGCGCATCGGCATCGACAGTGAGACGTCGAGCAGCAGCACGGTGGCGCTGCGAGTGGTGGTCTCGGTGCGCTCCACTTCGAAGTCGTCGGGCGTGAGGCGCACCGGCGTGCCGCTCCCCTGGCGCCAGATCGCGTTCTTGACCGTCTGCTCCACGTTGAGGTGGAAGGGGTCACCCCACTCGTAGGGCTTGTGCTCGTAGGCCTGATCCTGGCCGATGCCGGTGCGCTCCTGGTCGTGGCGCCCGGCGCGGTCCTTCATGAGCTTGCGGAACAGGTCGCCGAGCGCCTTCTGTCCGATGGCGCGGATGCCCCGGGGCGTGAGCTCGAGCCGGCCTTCGCGCTGCTCGATGAGGCCCGCCTCCTCGAGCATGCGAGCGAGCTCGGCGAGCCGTTCGAGCGAGCGCGCCGCGTCGTCGCCGAGGAGCTCCCGGGCCCGCTCGACGTCGACCTCGGCCAGCTCGCCGGGCTGGGTGGCCTGGCGGAGCAGGTGCTCGAGGTCGTCCATGTCGCCGAGC
>JANOHN010000244.1:0-12387 GCA_031406505.1 Acidimicrobiia bacterium
TGGCGCGGCACCTCCGCGAGCACGAGCGTCACGCCTTCGAGCAACGCGGCGACGACCGTGGCCCAGCGCGCCGCCGGCACGTGCCGCACCACCGCGAAGCGATCGAGCGCGACCCCGATCGAAGCCGCGGCTTCACCGCCGAGCGTCCCGTGGAGATCGAGCGCAGCCGCCCACTCCCCGGTAGCAGTGGCGGCGGCCGCGAGCTCGAGCGCGAGCGAGGTGGCGCCCGCTCCGACCGTCCCACCAACGGTGAGCGTGGTGCCGCGCTGGAGCGCGCCGCCGGGAACCAGCGCACCGAGCATGCCGGGGACCGTGATAGAGCGGTCGCGAGCGAGGGTGAGCGGCTGCGCCGCCCGCCCGACGGCTTCGAGGCGGGCCCGAGCCTCGCCGTCGCGCCGAGGAAGCGGAGCCGAGGCCATACCCCGGTATATCGAACATACGTTCGATACGCAAGCCGCCTTCCCGTGGTCAACCCCCTTACTGTGCGGCCGTGAGCATCACGCCACACGCGGCAGCATCTGCGCCCGAAGCCGTGCTCGCTCACGTTGCTCCCGACGCCGACATCATCGTTCCCCTTGCGAACGGTGAGCCGCGAACGCTCATCGATGCACTCGACGCGCACGCCGGCGAGCTCACGAAAGTCCGGGTGCACCAGATGCACGCACTCCACGACCACCCATACCTCCACAATGCGTACGGCGATCACCTGCGCCACATCTCGTACTTCTTGTCCCCGGTGACCCGCGCCGCGTTCGCGGACGGCGACTGTGATCTCGTGCCGGCGCACTTCAGCGAGATGCCGCTGATCCTGCGCCGCGAGACGAAGCGGTCGCTGGTGCTCGCCGCGACGTCACCACCCGATCGGCACGGATACGTCTCGCTGGGAACCAACGCCGACTACACGGCACGCTTCATCGGCCAAGCCCCGTTCTTCATCGAGGTCAACCCGAACATGCCACGCACCTTCGGGGAGAACTCGCTGCATATCAGCCAAGTCGTCGGCTGGACCGAGACCGACGCACCTCTCATCGAGATTGCGCGGCCATCGGCTTCAGCACGTGACCGGACGATCGCGGAACTGGTAGCCGAGCGGATTCCGAACGGCGCCACGCTCCAAGCCGGCATCGGAGCAATTCCGAATGCGGTCCTCGAGCTGCTCCACGACCACCGCGACCTCGGGCTCCACACCGAGCTGCTGTCCGACGGGGTGATGGACCTCTTCGAATCAGGTGCGCTGACCGGCACGCGCAAGACCACGCGCCCCGGGAAGCTGGTCGCCACCTTCGCGCTCGGCACACGGCGGCTCTACGACTTCCTGCACGACAACAGCGCAGTCGAGTTCCTCCCCGTCGACTGGGTGAACGATTCCCGGGTGATCGGTCGCGAAGCGCGCTTCGTGTCGATCAACGCGACCGTCGAGGTCGATCTCCTCGGGCAATGCAACTCGGAGGTGGTGGCGGGGAGGTACTACTCCGGCAGCGGCGGCCAGACCGACTTCGCCCGCGGCGCGATGTACAGCGAAGGCGGGATGGGCTTCGTCGTCTTGCACTCCACGACCCGCGACAACGAGGTGTCGCGCATCGTTTCCCGCCTGTGTGTGGGCGCGTCCGTGACGACGATGAAGAACACGGTCGATCACGTGGTCACCGAGTATGGCGTGGCGGAGCTTCGCGGTCGGTCCATCGCACAACGAGCGGACGCGCTGATACGGATCGCGCACCCGCAGTTTCGCGATGCACTGCGCGACGATGCCCGCGCACTCGGCTACCTGGTCTAAGCGCTCGGCTCCGGACGGGGCAAGGGCTCGACGCCCATCGCCCGCAGCGACTCGTCGGACCAACCGGCGTCGTCGCCGTAGAAGCCGAAGAGATGCTGGATGGTCTGGAGCACCTTCGGCTCGAGCGCGGCCCACTTGTCGGCTGGCGCCTCGACGGTCACATCACTGGAGTAGATGGTGACGCGGCTCGCGCCCAACCCGAGGATCCGGTTGGCCAACACGTCGGGCGCGCGGCTGCCCTTGGCGTCATCCATCGAGGCGTACCGCTCGATCGCCATGCCGGTGAGCGAGCGGTTGCAATCGAAGATGCGCACATCGGGCGATGCTCCCGGACGCGCGTTGACCGTGATCTCCTGGCCCATCCGCGCAGCCTAGGAGGTCAGCCGCGGCGACCGAGGACCGCGAGGAGTCGGGTCTGCAGATCGGCGCCGTCGGACACGGGCACGTGCGTACCGAAGGCGCCGGTGCCTTCGAGCACGTTGACCTGGGGCTCGACCACTTCCCAGCACGCTTCAACGAGGTCGAGCGGGAGGTTCGTGTCTTGGCCCGTCGACTCGGCGATGTCCCAGCCGTGGATGAGCACGTCGATGAAGCGGTGACCGCAGTACACCGACCCGGGCACCGGCCCGTACGAGACCGCGACCGGACGGTCCATCGCGCCTGGCTCGGCGAACGCGGCGGCCGCGACGGCAGCCGACGCCGCATACGCCGCGCCGGGACCGTCACCGAGCACGTCACCGTCGAGACGTTCGCCGACCTCTTCGATCGTCTTGCCACCCACCAGCTCGGGCACCCAGAAGTTGCCCGACACAAGGTGGTTCACGAGCGTGCGCACATCCCAGCCCTCGCACACCGAGTCGCGACCCCATTGGTCGCCGGCGACTGCGGTCACGTACGGCCCGACGAAGTCGAGGGCCTGGGCGTGGACATCAGCGAGATTGTTGACTGCCATGGAGAGACGCTATGCGAACCGGCGCTACGCGAAGAGCCGGCCGGGAGGGGGCGGCACGCCCGGCCAGCACAGACCTTCCATGAAGATCCACGAGCGGCGGTGGATGGCGCTCGGCCCGTAGCCGCGCAGCGCCGCCTTGTGAACGGGCGCCGGGTACCCCACGTTCGACTCGAAGTCGTACGGCGGGTAGTGCTCGGCCTCTTCGCGCATCATCGCGTCACGAGTCACCTTGGCGACGCAGGACGCGGCCGCCACGGCAAGCACCGTGGCGTCGCCCTTCACCACCAGCGTGCACCGATTGCCGAGCTTCAAGTAGTCGTGGTTGCCGTCAAGGATGACCCGGTCGGGCTCGTATCCCTGCGCCGAGAGCATTGCCAGCGCTCGTTCACCCGCGGTGCGGAGCGCGGCGGTCATGCCGAGCATGTCGCACTCGTCGTGCGACGCATGACCGATCCCGATCGCCACCGCCCAGTCCTGGACCGACGCCGCGGCGCGCACGCGGTCCGGACGAGCGAGCTGCTTCGAGTCGCGCACACCCTGAAGGTGCTCAGGAGCCGGCACCACCGCGGCAACCGTTACGGGTCCGGCCCACGCGCCGCGGCCGACCTCGTCGATGCCGACGACGACCCGCTCGCCCGCCTTCCAGCACCGCCGTTCGAGGCGAAGGGTGGGCGACGCGGTCACGACGTCGAACGTAGCCGTCCGGTCCACGGACGACGGGCACTCCCCGGGAACGCCCGACTCACCCAGGAAAGATGGTGGCGTGGACCTCGGTCAGCGTCGCGAAAGGTGTGTGAGGGATGTCGCTCATCGCACACCACTGGGCGAGTGCCCCTTTGGCAAATACGACGTCGGAGAGCAGCGCGGCCTTGCGGTCGCTCGTGCCGTCACCGACGAGCACGGTGGTGAGGCCGGCATGGCTCGCGTCCTTGACCGGCGCTTGCTTACAGACACCACAGGTGGAGCACGGGCAGCAGCGATCCTCGTGCGGGAACACGAGCTCTCCCGTGCTCCAGTCGACCGTGTTCGTCAGCAGCGGCACGCCGATCGCCGCGCACACCTCCTCGGCGTAGAAGCCGAAGCCGTCCGACACCACCGTCACCTGAGCACCAGCGCTGCGCAGCGCGTCGAGCAGCGGGACGAAACCCGGATCCACCTCCACCTCACGGGCCGCGGCGCGCAGCTTCGCTTGGTCGTGCGGGAGCTTGTCCCACTCATCGAGCAGGCACTCCCGACTGCCGATCTCGCCACGCGCGTACGCCGCGCTGGCCTCGTCCCAGCCGATGCTCCCGAGGCGTTGGAGCAGATGGATACCGGAGTCGGCGTGGGTGATCGTGCCGTCGAAGTCGAAGAAGACGGCGGTGTGCTCGAGATCGAGATCCACCAATCCACCCTAAGGTCTGGGGCCATGGCGCCGGTGACCGTGGCGATCGTGCCGCATACCCACTGGGACCGCGAGTGGTACGAGCCGTTCCAGGCCTTCCGCGTGCGGCTCGTCTCGCTTCTCGACACGCTGCTCGAGCTCCTCGAACGCGACCTCTCATACGCCCGCTTCCTGCTCGACGGCCAGACCGCCGTGCTGGACGACTACCTCGAGATCCGCCCGGAGGCCGCGTCGCGCCTCGCGCGGCTCGTGGCGAGCGGGCGCGTGCAGGTGGGGCCGTGGATGATCCTCATGGACGAGTTCATGGTCTCGGGCGAGACGCTCGTGCGTAACCTCCAAATGGGCATCGCACGCGCCACCGAGCTCGGCGGCTCGATGCCAGTGGGCTACCTCCCCGACATGTTCGGACACGTCGCCCAGATGCCACAGATCATCCGGCTGGCCGGGTTCGAGCACGCCGTCGTGTGGCGGGGTGTGCCCGCGGCGATCGAGCAGACCGCGTTCTGGTGGGAAGCACCCGACGGGTCGCGTGTGCGCGCCGAGTACCTCTACGGCTCGTACTCCAACGGACGGGATCTCCCCGACGATGCGAAGGCCCTCGTCGCCCGCGCTCGCGGCTACGAGCAAGAGCTCGGGCCGGCACACCTCGACGGCGGGGCCATGCTCTTGATGAACGGCACCGATCACCAGCTCCCGCAGTCGTGGCTCGGACGCGTGGTGTCGGAGGCCAACGCCATCCAAGACGATTACCGGTTCGAAGTCACATCGCTCGGTGAGCTGTTACCAACGCAGCCCACCGACGGGATCGCCACGTGGACGGGTGAGCTGCGCTCTGGCGCGCGCGCCAACGTGCTCATGGGGGTGGCATCGAACCGCATCGACGTGCACCAAGCATGCGCTGCGGCTGAACGGGCGATGGAGCGCAAGGCCGAGCCGCTGAGCGCGCTGTTCCTCAGTGCCGATCAGTACCCCGAGGCGCTGCTGCGCGTCGGATGGCGGCACCTCGTGCTCAACAGCGCGCACGACTCGTCGTGTGCGTGCAGCCACGACGATGTGGTCGACGCGGTCACCGTCCGCTATCAAGAGGCGCGCCACGTCGGCGACGCGCTCGCGCGGTCCGCGATGCACGAGCTCGCGACGCAGGTCGATACTCCACCCGGATCCACGATCGTGGTGAACCCGACCCGCGCTGATCGAGATGGCCTCGTGCACGGGTTCGCGCCGGGCGAGGGCCCGCTGCACTTCGTGGCCGACGACGGCACCCGCTGCGCCACCCAGGTGCTCGGCAGCCACGGCGGGGAGGGGTTCAACACGGTCATCACCGGTCAGAAGGTGCGCTGGGTCCTCGAGCTGATGCGCGGTCCCGAGTTCGCGGGCACCAAGATCGCGCGGGTCCTGTCCCACGAGACCGGTGACAACGAGTGGGAGTACGTGCTCGAGGCCGCGGGTCCTGGCGAGCCCGTCGTCGATCTCGAGGCGACGCGCAAGGAGCTGCTCGGGCTCGGTGAGGACGGTGCCACGATCCGGATCCGCCAGACGCTCGCGCTCACGCGAGAGTTCGTGTTCGCGCCCGGTGTCGTCCCCGGCTTCGGCTGGCGCACCTACCGCAGCGCCGACGGTGACGGTCCGGACACCACCCTCCGCGCCGATGATTGCCGCCTCACGAACGAGCACCTCGACGTGCAGGTTGACCCGGCCGACGGGACCGTGACCATCCGAACGGCCGATGGCCTCGAGCTGTCGGGCCTCGACCGACTGGTCGACGGGGGCGACGGCGGCGACACATACAGCTACTCACCTCCGGCGCAGGACCGCGTGATCGAGACGCCCACCGACGTGCATATCGAGCTGCTCGAAGCCGGACCGGTGCGAGCCCGGCTACTGGTCCAACGCAGCTACGACTGGCCGGCGGCCGCGGTCGGAGACGCTCGCGCATGTACGGAGCGAAGCGCCGACACGGTCCGCGTGGACGTCAGGAGCGTGCTGGAGCTCCAGCCCGGCGAGCGGTTCCTGCGTGTCCATGCCGAGGTCGACAACCGGGCCCGCGACCACCGGTTGCGCGCGCACTTCCCGCTTCCCGCGCGAGTCCTTGGTTCCGACGCCGAGTGCGCGTTCACGGTGGTGCACCGCGGCCTGGAAGCCGAGGGTGGCCCGCACGAGTTCGGTCTGCCCACCTTCGTGTCGCGCCGTTTCGTCGACTGCTCAGATGGATTGACTGGTGTCGCCGTACTGCACGACGGTCTGCTCGAGTACGAGGTGGTGGGTGATGGGAACGAGCTCGCGCTCACTTTGCTGCGCACCACGGGCTACCTCTCCCGCACTGAACCGTCGCTGCGCCCGAACCCGGCCGGCCCACCCGATCCGCTCGACGGACCGCAGCTCCAACGGCATCTCGCGTTCGATTACGCGCTGCTCCCGCACCGTGGCGACTGGCGCGATGCCGACCTGCATGCCGCGGCCGATGCGTTCCTCGTGCCCCTCGAGCGAGTGCGGGGCGGCGGTGTGGCCGGCGCGCACCGGGCGCCGAGCGGACGAGCGTTGCGGGTCGACGGCGCGGAAGTGAGCGCCGTGAAGCGCGACGGCGGCGGGCTCGCCGTTCGGATGTTCAACGCGTCGCCCGAGCCGAGCCAAGCTGCCATCGAACACGACGACACGCCGGCGCGTGGGTGGCGCGTCGACCTGTTGGGCCGACCGATCGAGCCGTTCGAAGGTGTCCTCCCGCTGCGCCCGTGGGAGATCGTCACCGTGCGCCTCGACTGATCGTCAGCCGAGCAGCGCCTCCCCGCTCGACTCGGTCGTGGACCACTCGGCATCGAGGCCGGGCGAGCGGAACGTCGCGCCACCTGGGCCATCCCACAGCAACGCGGCGCGGTCCCCGTGCCAACGGACGGCATACGACACCGGTCCGAGGCGAGTGGGCGCGTTGTGCACCTCGATGGGTGCGCCACGCCAGTCGCCGGGCACCTCGGCCAAGAGCGTGATCTCGCCGCGGGCTTCGTGCACGAGCAAGGCTCGGAAGCAGACCAAGAACGCCGAGCCTCGTCCCGTGGCGGCATCCCGCACGTCGGCCCAGGTGGCCGGTATTGGGGATCGGCGAGCCGCGCGGCGACGCTGGCGCGCCGACAGCCGACCCCACGCTTCAGCCGCCTCGGCATCGAAGCCCCAGTCCTCGGTCGCCGCGGCATCTGCGTCCGTGGGCGCACGGCTCGTTGCTCCGAGGAGTGCTGCCGCGCACGCCACTCGCACCGTGGCCGCGAGCTGCGGGTCGGGGAGCTCGACCCGGAGTCCCCGGTCAACTTGGGCGCGCCAACCGCGGACAACCTCGTCGGCGGCGGGGAGCGCGCGCACATCGACCGGCACGGCGTCGCGTGCACCGAGCAGCGCAACTCGCAACGTGGTGCGGTGCGGGACGGGGTGCAAGAACGCAGCTTCGAGGCGGCCCCCACGGCTGCGTCGCGGAACGAACAGACCCGACCGCGCCTGACCCGAGCAGACCATCACTTCGGTGGCGGTACCGATGTCGGCGGCCCATCGCGAAGGTGGGCGCGTCGCGAGCAACCCGGGCCGGTTGTCCACCATGACGAGGGTGTCGTCGACCGCGACCGTGTGCGCGTTGCGCACCACCAGGGCCGCGACGAACGGCGCCGGTGACGCGTTCTCGATCTCGACGACCACAGGATCACCGTCGCCAGCAACGCCATACGCTCGATGAAGCGCGTCGCCGCTCGGGACACGCATCGCGGTCTGCACGACAGGCGCGTCGCCCACGAGGGTTTGCCGCACCGACGGCTCCCGCACCGGCAGTCGCCACCGGTCATCGGCGCCAATCCACCACTCGAGCTCCCAGCCGGCATATCGCGATGCGACCGTGCCGCGCTCGTCGACCATCGCGCGATGCCGGCCGGCCAGCGTTCCGACAAGCGTCGGGCCCACCTACGTTTCCCGCTCTTGGCCCTGCGGGCCGGGCCGCTCAGGCCACGTTCTCTGCGGCGCACGGTACGTGCGCCGCGGACGCTCGCTCACCGCATGCCGTGGAGCTCGGCCTTGGCCTCCCGGAGCATGAGCGAGGGCACGATGTCGGCCGGGCGGGCGCCGTCGTAGAGCACCGCGCCGACGAAGGCGGCGATCGGCATGTCGACGCCATGATGCGCTGCGAGTTCGAGCACCGAGCGCGTGCTCTTGACGCCTTCAGCCACCATCTGCATCTCCGCCAAGACGTCGTCGAGGGTGCGACCCTTCCCGAGCTCGACGCCCACGAAACGGTTCCGGCTCTTCTCGCTCGTGCAGGTGGCCACGAGGTCGCCCATCCCGGCGAGGCCCGAGAACGTAAGCGGGTCCCCGCCGAGCGCGACTCCCAACCGGGCGAGCTCGGCAAGACCACGCGTGATCAACGCGGCTTTGGTGTTGTCGCCGTATCCGAGGCCAGCCGCGATCCCGGCCGCGATCGCCACCACGTTCTTCAATGCCCCGGCGATCTCGCATCCGATCACGTCGGGGTTCGTGTACACGCGGAACGTGGCGGTCATGAACACCTGTTGGAGGTCGCGCGCCGCCTGCTCGTCGCGGATCGCGACGACCGACGCGGTGGGCTGACCCTCCGCTACCTCACGCGCGAGGTTGGGGCCGGTCAACACCCCGATGCGATCAGGGTCGTGGTCAGTGAGCACGTCCGCGACGACTTCGGTCATACGCAAGTACGTTCCCTGCTCTACACCTTTCGACAAGCTCACGACCGGCACCTTCGAGGTGATCGCATCGGCAGTCGCGAGCAGCACATCGCGGAACCCATGGCTCGGCACGCCGATCACGACCACATCCACATCGCGGCACGCGGCGGAGAGATCGTGCGTGGCTTGGACACGATCGGGGATGCGGATACCTGGGAGATAGCGGGCGTTCTCGTGCCGTTCGTCGATGCTCGCAGCCAGCTCGGCATCGCGCGCCCAGAGCGTCACGTCGACGTTCTCGGCCATCAGCACCGCAACCGTCGTCCCCCACGACCCGGCCCCAACGACGCAGGCTCTCATCTGACCGTCATCTCGTGGCCGCGTCGCCGCGGACAGTCGGGCGCGCCACCGCGGTCGCGGGCGGACGCACCCACCAGTCGCCTTCCCCGTTGCGGGGCTGCTGGGGGTAGATCGCACGCGCTCGAGCGACGCACGCGGCCACCGCCGTCATGATGCGATCGGTCGCGTCGTAGATGTCCTCGTCGGGACCAACCCGGATCCGCTCTCCGACCACGACGGTCTCGGCGATACCAGTGCGCCATCGAGCCTTACGACCCTTGAACAGGATCCGGTGCGCACCCCAGAGACCCACGGGCGTCACGGGCACGCCGCTCGCCGCGGCCAGGCGGGCTGTGCCCGTCTTACCCGCCATGGGCTCGAGGTCGAGCGAGATCGTGCCCTCAGGGAACACCGTGACGCATTCGCCGTCGGCCAACGCCGTGACAGCTTCATCCAACGAACCCGCCGCTTCGGTGGTGTTGCGCGCGACCGGGATCTGATGTGCGTGACGCAGGAACCACGACACGCCGCGCTTCTCGAACAGCTCGTTCTTGGCCAGGAATCGCACTTTGCGATGACGCTTGTGCGCGAGATAGCCGAGCACGAGCGGATCGAGATACGACACGTGGTTACTGGCAAGGATCACCGGGCCATGCACCGGGACGCGCTGGATGCCTTCGAACGTCCAGCGCATGCCGAGATGCAACGGCGGGACGAGCACGCCGCGCAGAAAGGCGTAAGCGGGCTCCACGCCGGTAGCATACGCAGCCCATGACCCGAGCCGTCGCGTCGAGTTCGCGCGCCGGCGTCGTCATACCGATCCGATCCTTCATCGGTGCGAAGGCGCGTCTCGCCGAGCAACTCGACGAAGAGGCGCGCGCATTAGCACTCCGACAGATGGCTGATCGAGTGATCGATGCTGCTGGGCCTATGCCGGTCATCGTGGTCAGTAGCGCTCCTGAGGTGCGCGAGTGGGCCGTCGCTCACAGTGCTCGCGTGATCGACGATCCCGGCAGCCTCGATGGTGCTGCCGCGGCGGGCACCCATGCTCTCGCCGAGGACGGCTTCGTGCGAGCGGTGATCGCCCATGCCGACCTCCCCCGTGCTCGCTCACTCGCGCCGCTCGCCACCGATCTCGAGCACCCGGTCGTCGCGCTCGTGCCGTGTCACCGCGACGACGGCACCAACGTGCTCTCGATCCCCACCGACCTGCCCTTCCGATTCGCATACGGGCTGGGTTCGTTCCAACGCCATCTCGCAGAAGCCGCTCGCCTCGGTGTGGAGGCCCGCGTGGTGCGCGCCCCCGACCTCACCATCGACATCGACACCCCCGACGATCTCCGCTATTTGGACTCGTCCTGCACCGCGTGACCGACCTGCCCGTCCCCGAGCGGGCGTTGGCAGTGGGCGCGCACGCCGACGACATCGAGTTCGGGTGTGGCGCCACACTCGCGAAGTGGGCTGCCGGCGGCGCCGAGGTACATCTCTGCGTGCTCACCGACGGATCGAAGGGCAGCTGGGATCCGGACACTGACGTGCGCGAGCTCGCGGCAACCCGCCGCCACGAGCAGGACGCCGCGGCCGCAACCCTCGGTGCGAAGGCGGTGCACTTTCTCGATCTCATCGACGGTGAGCTCATGAACGGGTTGGTCGAACGAGCCGCGTTGAGCGACGTGATCCGTCGGGCTCGGCCCGACGTGATGCTCGGGCACGATCCGTGGAAGCGCTACCGCCTCCACCCCGATCACCGGGCGGCCGGGTTCCTGACGATCGACGCGATCGTCGCGGCCCGTGACCCCCACTTCTTCCCGGGGCGGGGCGAGTCGCACCGACCGGAGCGACTCCTCCTCTTCGAGGCGGAGATCGTCGACCACGTGGAGGATGTGAGCGCGTTCATCGATGCGAAGGTGCAGGCGCTCCTCCAGCACGAGACCCAATGGCGCCCCACCATGGCCATCGACCCCGAGCACCCCGACTTCGCCCCCTTCACCGCACGGATCCGCGCCGAGGCCGAAGCCGCGGGCACAAAGTTCGGGATCGCTCTCGCCGAGGCTTTCAAGCTCATCCAACCGCTTTAGAGGCTCGCCCGAAGGCCGGCTTTGCCGGCCTTCAATCGCCTCGTGACGGATCAAGCCGCGCCGGAGGGGGCCCACGGGGGAGGCCTGCCTCCCCCGTGACGCGAAGAAGGGGCCCCGAAGGGCCCCTTCTCGTTGAGCTTTTGAAGCTGGCTACTTGCGCTTGGCCGCCTTGCGACGACGCTTGGCCGGCTTCTTGGCCGCGGTCGCCTTCTTGCGACGCTTGGCCGGCTTCCTCGCTGCGGTCGCCTTCTTGCGACGCTTGGCTGGCTTCTTCGCCGCAGTTGCCTTCTTGCGACGCTTGGCCGGCTTCTTCGCAGCTGCTGCCTTCTTGCGACGACGCTTCGCCGGAGCCTTCGTCGCCGTTGTCGACTTGCGACGACGACGCTTGGCCGGCTTCTTCGCCGCCGCTGCCTTCTTGCGCCGACGCTTGGCCGGAGCCTTCTTGGCAGCTGTTGCCTTCTTCCGACGACGCTTCACGGGCGCTTTCGCCGCGGTCGCCTTCTTCCTACGACGGGTGGTCTTCCGTGCCGTCGACTTCCGGGCGGTCTTCTTCGCCCGACGCTTCGCCGGCTTACGGGCCGCCGTCCTCTTGGTCGCACTCTTTCGTGCGGTGCGTCTCTTTGCCGGAGGCACGGTCACCTACCTTTCTTGACGGTTTTCTTGCTCCGAGTGATCGACAACGAGCACTCGGATCTCAGATGTTCACCTTCTTCTTGAAGTCGGCACCCACTGAGAACTTGACGGCCTTCGAGGCCGGGATGGCCACGGGCTCGCCGGTGCGCGGGTTACGACCCGTACGCGCCGAACGTTGCGACCGTGACCATGCGCCGAAGCCGGGCAGCGTGACCTTGTCATCTGCGGCAACAGCGGCTTGAACAACGGCAATGAAGGCGTTGACGGCCTTCTCTGCATCTGACTTGGCAATGCCAGCTTCGCCAGCAACCTTGTCGATGAGCTCTGACTTATTCACACTCGCCTCCAGGAATCGTGCGTGCACAACAAAGTCGAACGCATCCGCATGAAGGTGTCAAGCATCTCAGCGCTGTTGCACATTGATGCTTGCGCACCGCATTCACATCGGCTACGCGTCGTGTTGGTCCCCTTGCTGGTCAAGCGCGCGCACACCGCAGCGCGCACGCACGTAAGAAGTAACGGTAAAGCAATCACCCACCAAAGTGGTGGATATCCAG
>JANOHN010000302.1:0-3947 GCA_031406505.1 Acidimicrobiia bacterium
TCGCACCCGGGGCTCCGCGCCCCACTGAAGCCGGACTCACCCCCGACCCCGCGTTTTGGGGCGATGCCCGGGCACGTCGCCGCGTGCCGCCGCGTCCGGTGATGGCAAGTGGCCTCGACGCACTGCGCGAGCGGATCGACGTGTGGCGCGCCGACACCCGGTTCGGGGTGATCGCGCTCGTGGTGATCGCGGTGGTCGCGGGCGTCGTCTGGTACCAGTTGGGCGTCGCGGGTGGCGGCTCCGATCGCAGCCCTCGTCCGTCGACGTCGGCGACGCGTCCCGTTTCCCTGCTCTCAACCACCTCGACGTCGCAGCAGGGCGCAGCGGTCGTGGTCCACGTTGCCGGCGCCGTGACCCATCCCGGTGTGGTCGAGCTCCCGTTGGGTTCGCGCGTCATCGACGCGGTCGAGGCCGCGGGCGGTGGAGTTGTGGACGCCGATCTCGATCGCTTGAACCTGGCCGCCAAGGTCGCCGACGGTGAGCGCGTGTTGGTGCCTCGGATCGGCGAGCTCGCGGTGGCGGCGCCCGACGGCTCGCTCGGTGATCCCGCTGCGACGGCTGGCGCACTCGTCAACCTCAACACCGCGACCACGACGCAACTCGAAGAGCTGCCGGGAATTGGGCCGGTGCTCGCGGCGGCGATCGTCGACGAGCGGGAGGAGCGCGGCGGCTTTCGGTCGGTCAACGAGCTGCGTGACGTCCGCGGCATCGGCGAGCAGCGATTCGCCGACCTCCGCGAGCGCGTCACCGTGTGAACCAGTTCGCTCCGGTCGTGGTGTTGGCCGCGCTCGTCGTCGGGATCTTCGGCGGCGAGCACGTCGGCCCTGGCGCCGCGACCGTCACCCTGGTCGCAGTGGCTGGGCTGGTGTTGATCGCCGTGCTGATGCGGCGCTCACGAGTCCGGCTCACGGTCGTGCTCCTGGCCGTGGTCTTACTCGGGAGTGCGCTCACCCAGCGCGCGCTGCATGGGCTCGCCGAGTGGCCACTCGCCGATGCTGTGGCCGAGCGCAGCGACGCGACCGTCAGGGCATCGTTGGTCGACGATCCCGACGGCACGCGCTACAGCACGCGGGTCCTCGTCCGGCTCGAATCAGCCCGCCTGACCAACGGTCGATCGCACAAGACCGGCGGGCGGACAGTGCTGGTCGTGGGCGAGTCCAACGCGGCCCCGCGCTTGGCCCTTCTCGACGCGGGCGACCGAGTCGTGCTGCGAGGTTGGCTGCGGCCGCTCGAGCCGTACGACGAGCGGCTGCGCTGGCGGCATGCCGTCGCGCGGTTCGACGCGCTGGAGCTCATCTCGTTCCACGGTCCGAGCGCGCTGTCGACGCAGGTGGCGAACGCGGCGCGGAGCGTCGTGCTGCAGGGGACCGCCACACTGCCGGCGACCGAGCGTGCGCTCGTGGCCGGCTTCTTGCTTGGCGACACCCGGGCGCTTCCCGACGAGGTGCTGGAGCAGTTCCGTTCGGCGGGGCTCTCGCACCTGCTCGCAGTCTCGGGTGCGAACGTGGCGTTCACGCTCGGTCTTGTGGGCCCGGTCCTGCGCCGCCTTCCTCGCCTTGGGCGGCTCGCGGGAACGCTCGGCGTGCTGGCCGTGTTCGGCGCCATGACGCGCTGGGAGCCCTCGGTGATGCGCGCGTGTGCGATGGCCGCGTGTGCCGTCGTAGCTGTCCATCTCGGACGTCCGGCGCGGGCGACCCGTCTGCTCGCGGTGGCGGCCACGGCGCTGCTCGTGATCGACCCGTTCCTCGTGCACTCGGTGGGCTTCCAGCTCTCGTGCGCCGCGAGCCTCGGCATCGCATCGCTCAGCGCGCCGATTGCCGCTCGCCTCCGCGGTCCGGAGTGGATGCGCGAGAGCCTGGCCACCACGGCTGCGGCGCAGATCGGTGTCGCTCCGGTGCTGCTCCCGATCTTCGGTTCAATGCCGCTCGTTGCGCTCCCAGCGAATCTGCTTGCTGTGCCGATCGCCGGTCCCTTGACGGTCTGGGGACTTGCGGCGGGGGCTGGCGCGGGGATGCTGCACGGGATCGCGCCCGCGCTCGCGGCAGTGCTCCAGGCGCCGACTCGGCTGATGGCTGACGGCATGATCGGGATCGCCGATGCGGCGTCACGCGTCCCGTTCACCGTCGACCTCCGTGCTGCGATCGTGCTCGGGATGGTCGCGGTGGTGACGGTCGTTGCGCGGCACCGGCGTATGCTCCGCCGCGATGCCCTGGTCGTTCCGCCTCGGTGACCGTGTCGTCGATCTCACGACCCGCACGCTGGTGATGGGCATCCTCAATCGCACGCCCGACTCGTTCTACGACCACGGCGAGACCTTCGAGCTCGATGCACTGATCCGCCGCGCCGACGATCTCGTTGCCCTCGGCGCAGATCTCCTCGATGTCGGAGGCGTGAAGGCCGGACCTGGTCCCGAGGTCACCGAGGCCGAGGAGCTTGATCGAGTCGTGCCGGCAATCGCCGCGCTGCGTGCCCGCGTTGATGTGCCGATCTCGGTCGACACATGGCGAGCGTCGGTACTCGACGAGAGCTGTCGCGCGGGAGCCGTCATCGGGAACGACATCAGTGGCTTCGGCGATCCTGACTACCTGAAGGTGGCGGCCGCGCACGACGCGTCGGTCGTCGCGACGCATATTCGGTTGCAGCCTCGGGTTCCCGATCCCGAGCCGCACTATGACGACCTCCTCGGTGAGGTGCGTGCCTTCCTCGTGGAACGGGCCGAATGGGCGGAGTCCGCGGGGCTCACGAGATCGCAGATCGCGATCGATGCGGGCCTGGATCTCGGCAAGACGCCCGCGATGAGTGCGCAGCTGCTGCGCGACAGCGACGCGCTTGCGGACACGGGGTATGCCCTGCTGCTCTCGGCGTCGAACAAGCGGTTCCTGGGCGAGCTGCTCGCGCTCGATATCGCCGACCGCCGCGACGCGTCGCTCGCGTCGGTCGCGTACGGCGTGGCCCACGGGTGTCGCATCGTGCGGGTTCATGACGTGGCTGGCTCGGTGCGGGTGTGCCGGACGGTGGAGGCGATCCTCGCGGCGGAACGGAGGGCGTCATGACGATCCACTTCGTGAAAGGCGCCGATCCCATCCTTCGTGACGACGCCTTGTCGGCACTGATCGATGAGCTACTCGTTGGCGACGACCGCTCGCTCGCGCTGGAGGACTTCACGATCCCCGGGGATACGCGGAGTGAGACCGAAGCCGACGACCCCGCCGACGACGCGAAGGAGATCGCGGGAACGCCGTTCGGCTCGGCACTGAACGCCGCGCGCACACCCCCGATGATGACGGCGAAGCGAGTTGTCGTCGTCCACGACGTGGGGAACCTCGGGAAGGCCGAGGTGAAGGCGCTCGAGGTGTACCTCGAAGACCCAGTGCCGACCACGGAGCTCGTGCTCGTGGCCGGAGGGTCGGCGCGCGGTGCGGGAACCACATCCACCGCGCTCGAGAAGCTCGCGAAGGCGTCGGGCGAGGTCGTCGGGCCCGCATCCGAGAAGGCGACCGACGTGCTCGCTCGAGAGCTCGACGCGGCGCAGCTTTCAATGCGCCCGGCGGCAGCCAAGCTGCTCATCGCGCATGTTGGTGAGGACGTGGGGCTGGTCCCGGGTCTCGTCGACACGTTGGCCGCGGTCCACGGTCCCGGCGCCGAGCTCGACATCGAAGAGGTCGAGCCGTATCTGGGCGAAGAGGGTTCCATCCCGATGTGGGATCTCACGAACGCCATCGAGAAGGGCGACGTGCCGGCCGCCTTGGCCGTCGTGCAGCGCATGCTCACCGTGACGAGCCCCTCGCAGCCCAAGCCGCTCGACCCACTCCAAGTGATGGGCTTCTTGCACGGGCACTACCGACGACTGCTCCGCCTCGACGATCCCAACATCCGCGGCAACGACGACGCGGCCGCGGCGTTGGGCGGGCGCATGAAACCCCAGGCCGCCGGGTTCCGGCTGCGTC
>JANOHN010000026.1:0-6416 GCA_031406505.1 Acidimicrobiia bacterium
GCCGGTGTACCGCCGGGCCGATGCCAACTGCTGCCCGACATGGATCCGACGTGACGTCGTGCGCTTCGTGGACGGCGGGTTCGCGGTCGACCCCGGGCCCAAGGTGCCGACGAAGCAGGCGAACATCCCGCCCGGCGACTCCTAGCTCGATCATGCCGCACGTGGTCTTCGTCTGTACCGGAAACGCGGCTCGGTCGGTGATGGCCGGCGCGATCCTCGCCGCGCACGTCCCCGACTCCGAGATCCAGGACCTCGAGATCACCACTGCCGGCACCCACGTGATCGAGGGGATGCCGATGAGCTGGCGGACGCGCACCGCACTCGAAGGGCTCGAGCTCGGAGCGCCGACGCATCGGAGCATGCAGCTGCGCGACATCCATGCCAAGTCTGCCGACCTCATCGTCGGGCTCGCCGGCGAGCACGTGGCCTACGTGCGGCGCGTCCATCCCGAGGCCGCGGCTCGCACTGCCACCCTGCGGCGCCTCGCCCGCGATCTCCCTCTTCTGTCCGGAGGCTTTGCTGAGAGGCTGGATGGCCTCGACCTTGCCGCGATCGAGCTCGAGCCGTGGGAGGACGTGATCGATCCGGCCGGTGGCGAGCTCGAGGACTTCGAGGCCTGTGCCCGCGACATCCACGAGCTCCTCGCGGAACTCGCCCCGTTCATCGGCGCGGCGTGACCGCTCCCGTCATGCCGGGGCGCCTAGAGTCCCGATCGAAATCTGATGTAGCGTCAGATTCGCCGTTGGAGCTAAGGGGGGAACCGGTGGCCACCGTCGAGACCATGCGCGCGTCGGCTCCGGCTGACTCGGCTCCCCATGCGCTGGCGCTCCAGGACGTCACCGTCCGCTTCGGCGGCATCACCGCCCTGAGCGACGTGACCTTCGAGGTCCGCAAGGGGGAGGTCCTTGGGCTCATCGGCCCGAACGGCGCCGGCAAGACCACGCTCTTCGATGTCGTCTCCGGCGTTCGCGCCCCCGACGCCGGTCGGGTGGTGCTCGACGGCGCCGATGTCACCAGCGCGAGCGCCGTGGCTCGGGCCCGGCAAGGCCTGCGGCGAACGTTCCAGCGGGTGCAGACGTTCGGCTGGCTGTCGGTCGAGGACAACGTGTTGACCGCCCTCGAGTGGCGCAGTGGCGGCGGAGGCATTCTGGCCGACCTCGTGTCATTCCCAACCCGCCGGCGCCACGAGCGCTCGCGCCGAACGCGCGTCGCGGACGTGCTCGAGCAGTGCGGCCTGACCAGTGTGGCCAAGGATCCGGCCGGCGCGCTGCCGATCGGGTTGGCCCGCATGGTGGAGGTGGCGCGCGCCATCGTCGACGCGCCGAAGGTGCTGCTGCTCGACGAGCCCACCTCGGGCCTCGATGAGGCGGAGTGTGCGCGGCTCGGCGGCCTCATCCAGGCCATCCGAAATGAAGAGGGATGCGCGGTCCTGCTCGTGGAGCACGACGTCGGCTTCGTGATGCGCCAGTGCGACCGCATCGTCGTGCTCGACCTCGGACAGCTCCTCGCAATGGGCTCACCGAGCGAGATCCAGAAGAATGCCTCGGTTCGCACCGCGTACCTTGGCGAATAGACCATTGGCAACCGACAGGCGTACAAAAGCAATCACGGCAACGGACAAAGGGGGAACCGTGAGAATAACAAGATGGGTCGCCGTCGTGGCGGCCGCTGCGGTGGTGGCGGGACTTACCGCCACCGGCGCGGCGACTGCCGCGGTGGGTCAACAGACCCGCGGCGTCGACGGTAAGACGATCAAGGTGGCCGGGCTCGGTTACGCAGCGTTCTACTCTACCTCTGAGGTAGGCGCGCAGGGTCGGTTCGCTGCCGCCAACGAGGAAGGAATCAACGGCTACACGATCGACTTCGAACTCGGCTTGGTTGACGACAAGAGCGATCCGAACACCAACCTCCAGGAGGCCCGTCGTCTCGTGCAGCAGGAGCAGGTGTTCGCCCTCGTGCCGACAATCACTCCGATTCTGCAAGCGGCGGAGTTCCTCAACCAGCAGAAGGTCCCAACCGTGGGCTGGGGTATCTCGGCCGGGTTCTGCGCCGAGGATAATGAGTACGTCTTCGGGTTCACGGGTTGTCTGACGCCGCCACAGCCCGTCAAGTTCGCGGGCAACACGTGGGGTTCGCTGATCGATTCGCTGCTCGACACGCGCGGTGAGGGTGGCGCCAAGGGCAAGACCGCGGTTGTGATCACCGACGACAGCGAGTCGGGCAAGTCCGGCTTCGTGGTCATCGGCGCGACGGCCAAGGCCGTCGGGATGAAGGTGCTCGACTACGGGGATGGCATCTTCCCGGCCGCCGGCACCGGCACCGTTGGTGACTACACGCCGTTCGTGAACGACGTCATGTCGGCGGACAACGGCGAGCCACCCGATGTGGTGTTCCTGACAGTCGCGTTCGACATCGCCGGCGGTTTCACTGAGGCGCTGCTCGACGCGGGATACGAGGGCGTGCTCACGAACCCGACCGGATATGCCCCGGGCGTCTTCGAGGCGACGTTCGAGGGATCCACGGTGTTCACGCAGTTCGCGACGCCGGAATCAGCTGAAGAGTCCGGCAACGAGAACATGCAGGAGATCGTCGACGAGATCCTCGCGGTCGACCCGGATGCCAGCATCGGCCAGGGGCACCTTGCTGGTTGGTACTCGGCCGACTTCTTCGTGAAGGTCGTCGAGAAGGCCACCAAGGGCGGCAAAGAGCTGACGGAGGCGGGATTCCAGAAGGCGGCGAGCAAGTTCACGTACGCCATTCCCGACACCGTCGGCCCGACGAAGTACCCACGCGGGTTCAGCGCGTCGACGCCGTGCGGGCAGCTGGTCGAGAGCGACGGTGAGCAGTACGACGTCGTCACGGAATTTGGCTGCTTCAACCTGCTCCAGGCCAAGAAGAACGGAACGTTCAAGGAAGTGGACTACTGATCTACCGGCTCGTCGGTAGATCGAAGGCAGAGTTGACGGTGGCCGGGCTTCGGCCCGGCCACCGTTGCTCACCCGTTCCTACGGAGATTTAAGCGAGGAAGGCGCGCGCCCGTGCAGAAGTTCTTCGAGTTGGTCGTGTCGGGTGCTGTGTCCGGCGCCCTGTACTCGATCATGGCTGCGGGTCTGGTGCTCACCTACCAGACATCGGGGATATTCAACTTCGCGCACGGCGCCATCGCATTCGCGACCGCGTACCTCTACTTCCAGCTGAACTCCCCGAATGGCCAAGGGATTCACTGGATCCCATCATTGATCCTGTCGGTAGTCGTGTTCGCACCGCTGCTCGGGCTCCTCCTCGACCGCATCCTGTTGCAGCGTCTCGCCGCGGCTCCGGTATACGCGCGCATCGTCGGGACCATCGGCCTCCTCATCGCATTGCCGAGCCTGATGCTGTGGCTCATCGAAGCGGTCGGGAACGACGTGCTCGGTGCCAAGCTGCCGTCGATCTCGGACCAGGCTGAGGGTGGCCGTCCAGCGGGGATTGGCCCGCAGCCACCGTCGAAGTGGGAGCCGCTCGGTATCCCGTTCGACTCAGACAAGCTCGCCGTGTTCGTGGCGGCTGCCTTGGCGGCGGTACTGCTCTGGTACGTGCTGCGGCGAACCCGCGCAGGATTGGAGATGCGCGCGGTCGTCGACCGCGACACTCTCGCCGGCTTGCGCGGGATCAACGCGGCGCGCACGAGCGCGTTGGCATGGGTCCTGTCGATCTTCCTTGCCGGGCTCGGAGGCGTGCTCATCTCGCCGTTGTTCGCGCTCAACGAGAACGTGTTCACTCTGGTGGTGCTGGGGTCGCTCGCAGCCGTCGCCGCCTCTGGCTTCCGCTCGATCCCGATCGCGTTCGCAGGTGGGCTCGCGATCGGTGTGATCCAGAACATCTTCGCCGGCTACGCCGACGACTTCCTCCCCGACTTCCTCACCGACCTGCCCGGCGTCCGATCGGGAGCCGCGTTCCCGTTCCTCCTGACGCTGCTCATCCTGCTGATCGTCGGGCGCGAGCGCGGCCGCCAAGCGGGCACGGCCGCCGACGAGAAACCTGCGCCCGACCACCGGGCCGGGCTCTCGGCCTGGCGCCGGCGGCTGCCATGGATCATCGCGACCACCGGACTGCTGATCTTCACGCTGCAGGTCATCAACGTGGACTGGTTGCAGGCCGACCCCTACGAGCAGGGTGTGGTCGCGACTGGGCTCGCGTACGGGTTGATCTTCCTCTCGTTCGTGGTGGTCACCGGTCTCGGGGGCATGGTCAGCCTGGCGCAGGCCTCCTTCGTGACCGCGGGTGGATTCATGGCCGGGTGGATGCTGAACCACGACTTCGGCATCAACGCGTGGGGCATCGCCAGCGACGGGCAGGTCAACTTCCTCTGGGCCGCGCTCGCAGGCGCGGTCGTCGCCGCCGCGCTCGGCGCGCTGGTGGCGATCCCGCTGCGCCGCCTCGGTGCGCTGCCGCTCGCGTTGGCGAGTCTTGCGCTCGCCTTCTTCCTCGACCTCGTGGTCTTCAACGTCGAGGAGATCGGCCAGGGAAGCTTCGGGTGGAGCATCCGTCCACCCAGCCTCGACGTGCCCGTGCTGAACGAGGTTGTTGATCTGTTGGTGAAGGGTGAGCAGGACCACCTCGACTTCTCGCAGCCGGTGCAGCAGTTCCTCATGCTGCTGGTGCTGTTCGGAGTTGTGACGCTGCTGATCCACTCGTTGCAACGCTCGGCGTCAGGTCGGGCGATGCTCGCCGTGCGCAGCTCTGAGGTGGCCGCGCGAACGTCCGGAATCGCGCCGGTGAAGACGAAGATCGCCATCTTCGCGCTGTCCGCGGGTATCGCCGGGTTCGGCGGCTCGATGCTCGGCCTCACGCAGTTTTCGGTGACCGACACGACGGCGCGTCCGATCGTCGGGCTCATCTGGATCGCGGTCGCTGTTACCTTCGGCATCCGCCGTCCCGGCGGCGCGCTGATCGCCGGACTCGCGTTCGGTGGGGGCTTTCAGGCGATCCTCACCTGGGTCGGTCACGAGTACCTGCCCGGCCCGTTGGAGGACCTCACCACCTCGACGTACTTCATCTCCATTCTCTTTGGTCTCGGTGCGATCAACCTCGCACGCAACCCGGACGGTCTGCTCGCGATGATCGCCACCGACCGCCAGGAGAAGAAGCTCACCCGACAGCGCCGCGCGGACGTGGAGCGGGCCGAAGCCGAGATTCACGGCGGGGATGTTCCGGAGCATGAGCAGATCTACCTCGGCGCGGGGTCGACGCCCGCCGCCGACATGCGGGTGGGGGCGCCCACGATGGACGGCGCCGTGCTTGGCCTCGACCGTATCGTCGCCGGGTATGACGAGGTCGAGGTGTTGCACGGAGTATCGGTCGTGGTGCCCGAGCGACACGTCGTCGCGGTGCTGGGCGCGAACGGAGCCGGCAAGTCGACGTTGTGCGCGGTCGCTGCGGGGTTGATCACGCCGACCACCGGCCGCGTGATGCTCCGCGGCACGGATGTCTCGAAGCAGCCGCCCTTCCGCCGATCACGCGAGGGCCTCTTGCTCGTTCCCGAAGCGCGAGGCATCTTCCCCGGGTTGTCAGTCGAGGAGAACCTGCGCGTGCTGCTGCGGTCGCCAGAGGAGATGACCAAGGCGTACGAGCGCTTCCCAATCCTCGAGGAGCGCCGGCAGCAGCTCGCCGGGCTCTTGTCGGGTGGGGAGCAGCAGATGCTGAGCCTGGCGCCCGCACTCGCGCAACCGCCGAAGGTGTTCATCGCCGACGAGCCGACGCTCGGGCTCGCACCGCTCGCCGCGGAGGTCGTCGTCGACGCTATCAAGGAGCTGCGCGAACTTGGCTCGGCGGTGCTGCTCGTGGAGGAGAAGGCTCGCGAGGTGATGCAGTTCGCCGACACGATCGTGTTCATGGAGCTCGGTCGGGTTGTGTGGAGCGGACCGCGAGCCGAAGCGGACGCCGATCGGTTGGCTGCGGCGTACCTCGGTGGTACCACCGACTGAGAGTTCCACCACCGGCCATCTCGCACGGGCCACACTTCGGTCTCGATGCGTCGCTTCGTTGCCGGACTCCTCGCGCTCATCGGGCTCTTGCTCGTGCCACTAGCGAACGCTGGCGTCTGGATGCAGCGCGCCATCATCCCGTCCGACTCGTTTGCTGATCTCGTGGTCCAGATGCTCGACGAGCCGGCAATCCAAGACGCACTCACCGCGCGCCTCACCGATGAGGTCCAGGTACGTGCGAACCTCCCGACCGAGGTGCGCCCGATCGTGACCACAGCGGTCGGCATGGTGATCGTGTCGGATCCTTTCGAAGTCGTCTTTCGCGCCACGGTGGGCGCGCTGCATGATCAGCTCGACCGCGACAACGGGACGCTTTCGCTGAACCTCGACACTGCGCTCCCGCAGATCAAGGCAGTGGTGGCTGCTCAGGACGCAACGATCGCGACCCAG
>JANOHN010000051.1:0-2072 GCA_031406505.1 Acidimicrobiia bacterium
CTTGAAGACGCCGTCCCGATAGCTGTACAGCCGACCATCGTCCAGCATGAGTGAGGCGGACGCGACCCAGTCGTTGATGATCCAGACGTCCGGGTCGTAGGCCTCGGACACCTGCTTCAACATCTCCGGGATGAGTCTGGGGCAGTTGGCCTTCGTCGCTACTTCCGCAGGATCCGTCGATCCGACGAACAGCAATGGGGTCGCCGAGCACCCGTTCTCACCGGCTTGGACGAACAGCCAGTTGTTCTTGCTCGCCTCCCGGTACATTCCCGGGTGGAGCGCGAGCGACGTGGAGTCGCCGGCCACCGCGACCACGACGGGGTCCAGGTCCCAGGGTGCGGTCTTCTCGCAGAACCCATAGAGGTCACCGAGGAACGGGCTGGGTGCGCATTCGACGATGCTCTTGTCGTTGAGCTGCTCGGCGATTTTTACCGGGTCGATCTTCGGTTGGCCCTGCGCAGTGGACAAGCGGATCTGGGTCGATTGCACCGCGAGGAACGCCGGGATCGCAATGCCCACCGACGCGACGGCGACGAAGCGACGGACATGGTCCCTGAGCCACGGCAGCGTGCCGTATCGGATCGGACACTCGAGGAGGTAGAAGGACGCGGCCGCAATCGCGAAGGTCGCCGCGATCTCGAACAGTTGGAGCTGGAACTGATCCCAGCCCTTGAAGCGATCTGACTCTGCCAACCAGACGATCAAGGGCCAATGCCAGAGGTAGAGGCCGTAGGAGACGCGTCCGATCCATCGCATCGGCGACCGCGAGAGCGCGGCTGCGACGGCGCCCTTGGGGCAAGTCTCGATCGACCACAGCCCCACGGCCACGACGATCGCGAACAACGCGGAGCCACCGCGGTAGTAGAAGGCATCCTGGTCACCAACGGTGAAGAACGACGCGACGATGATCGTGGCTGCTACGGGCGCAACACGCTTCGCGACGTGTCGAGCGCGCCGATTCTGGGACAGCGCGGGTCGGAGGTGCATGAGCGCGGCGAGCGCGGCGCCGATGAGGAGCTGGTGCACGCGCGTGTCGGTTCCGTAGTACGAGCGGATCGGGTTTGCCGCTTGGTACCGCACGGCCATCAGCGCAGTGGAGATGGCTGCTCCTGCGACGATCAGCCAGGGCAGTGCTCGGCGCCAGCCGCGCACGAAGACCATGAAGCCCGCAAGGAACAGCGGCCACAGCAGGTAGAACTGCTCTTCGATCGCCAACGACCACATGTGCCGTAGCGGGGATACGCCGGTGTAGGTGGTGAAGTACGACTGCGCGCTGTCGATGAAGTGCCAGTTGCCGTAATAGAACAGGGTCGAGAGGATGTCGGCGCGACGGTCGGGCAATGAAGCAAGTGGCGCGGTTTCCTTCGTGACGATTGCACACACCAAGAGCAGCAGCAGCACCGCTGGTAGCAGACGCCGGGCCCGGCGGATCCAGAACTCGGCGAGGCGGATGCGGCCCGAGCCCGATGCTTCGCGCAGTAGCAGTCCGGTGATGAGGTACCCCGAGAGCACGAAGAACACGTCGACGCCGAGGAATCCCCCCGGCACCCGCCATCCGACGTGGTACGCGATGACGGCCAGCACCGCGACCGCGCGAACTCCATCGAGCGCGGGACGGTAGCTGGTGTCGTTCGCGTCGCGATACGGCGCACGAAGCCTCGGAACGAGACGCGCACGCGCGGTTCCCGCCATCCCCACCCGTCCTCAGCCGCCCCGCTGACCAGGGAGGACGAGAAGATAGCAAGCAGGTCTTGGAGGGCGCTAGGTGAGGTGCGGTCAGGCCCCGGGGGGTTCGAAGCGCCCTGGCAGCTCGTTCTGCGTGAGCTGCAAGCGCGCGGCGAAAGACTCGTCGCTGAGGGGCGGCTCGCTCGGGACCGTTGCCGGATCGTCGGGCAGACCCTGGAGGTCGACCCACGACGTACACCCGCGGTACTCGTCGCGCCACGGAACGGTGATTGGCTCCAGCAGCCGGTGCACTCGGAGCGCCAGCGCCCAAAGTGGATCCCGCTTCTTCCAGCTCAGACGCGTCCCGACATAGTCCGCGGTCCAGATGAAGCGCGACCCGAGCTTCG
>JANOHN010000127.1:0-7925 GCA_031406505.1 Acidimicrobiia bacterium
GAGCCCCGCGGCCACACCGGTGCCGAGCGCAACGGCGAGCGTGGCGCGCCACGAGAGATTGCGGCCGATGGGCTCGAGCGGTGACGCGAGGATCGCCGCATCGGCGATGTCGACTGCGCGCGATCGCCGTCGCGTGCGCCAGATGAGCAGGAGGCAGCCGAGCACGGCAAGCGCTGAGATTGCGGTCCCGACCCACACCAAGCCTTGTGGGGTCCAACGCAGCGCGATGTGCAGCGTGCCTGCCGTGCCAGGGTCGACCTTCCAACCGTTGGCATACCCGTCCACCAGTCTCGGCGTGCCGAGCGAGGCGCCTCCTTCGATCTCGGCGGTCCAACCGTCGTTGAGGCTCTGACCGAGCACGAGCCAGAACGGCTTCCCGTCGGTGCGGACTCGCAGGTCGAATGCGGTCATCCCCGACTCGACAACCCGCACCTTCGCCCCGGCTGCGGGTGGCGGGGCGCCGAGCCGAGTGGTGGGATCGGTCGCGGCAGCGCCGCCACGCGCCGACGTGAGCACCAGCCGGTCGATGTCGAGAGCGGTATCAAGACCGGATTGCGTCCGCATCACGTGCTCGCCACTCGAAAGCGTGAGTGGTTCGCCATCGCAGCGCTCGAGGTCGAGGCCGCGCCGCGCGTCAGGAGCTGCACCAGTCATGCGCACGGAGACGGGCTGGTCGTCGATGCTGACCAGGCCATCGATGCAGCCGTCGGGAACGGTGGTCGGGGCGGCGACCGTTCCCACTCCGGGCAACCCGACCTCGGCGATCGCGACGGGCGCTACTACCGTCACGCCCGAGAAATCGCCCGTCTTCGTGACCGGTCGCACCGCGTCGACGACCAGCGAGATCAACTGACCGCTCACTGGCTCGAACGGGATCGTGACGGTCTGCGTTGCATTCTCGGCTGCTTGATCGTCGAGCGGTGGGAGCTCGATGGTGCGTGCGACCACCCCGTCGACTGCGACGAGCATCCGCGTCGGCACCGAGTGCCGCCCGTCGGTCACGAAGGTGAGGTCGACATGATCTGCCGCGATCGGGGTAGCAGCCCGCACCTCGATCGACTGCCCGACTTGCGAACCGAAGGGCGCGGTCCACGCGGTGGCCTCGTCACCATCGAAGGCTCGCGACGCCCGCGCGTCGAGATCGCCAGCGAGGTGGCCCGACGCGAGGATCTCGAAGCCCGGCGACACCGTGCCGAGCACCCCGTCGATCACATCGTCAGATGCGTTGGGATTCACTCGGATCGTCCCCGCAACGGAGAACGCTCGCTCCTCGGGAAGCGTGAACGCACGAGCGAGCTGGAGCTCCTCGTCCTGGTGCGCGGGTGCGCCGGGCTCGTACCGCAATCGCGACAGCAGGATGACGAGGCGGTGATCCGACGACCGCGCTCCCGCTCGTTCCAGCAGCCGCGACGGGACTCGGATCACCTCTTCCACGTGCACGTCACCCAGCTCGACCTCGGCGAATCCGACCGGGTCGAGTGTGGGCCCGGTCACTTCGAGCACCTCGATCTCGAGGCGGCGCACCGTGCGCTTCGGGAATCGGATGGATTGACCTCGCGACGTCCGCGACGAAGTATCGAGGTCGATCGTCACCGGAGTGTCTCCGTTGATTCGCACACTCACTCGCGTGATCCAGCGACCGATTGCTCCGGTCTGGGGCTGCACGAGCGTCAATCGACTCGTGCGCTCCGGTTCGTCGGGCCGCAACCCGAGACGCTCGCCCCGCGGGTCCCCGTCGCCGCCGACCCGCCACGCGGTCCGATCATCACCATCGAACGCGTGCACGGGTCGATCTTCGGGCAGATATGCGTTGGCACTGCCGTAGCCAGTCGCGTCCACACGCCCACCGCGGTGCTCCGCGACGGTCCGCTCCGAGTCGCCGCGGCCAGGGAACGGGTCGAGCCGGTAGTCCTCGGCGTCTACCTTCAGCGCGGCTGCACCGGCGCGTTCGGTGAAGCCACTGCGATCGCGCAGGCTGTTCCAACGACGGGCTCGCCGTCGGTTCGAGTCGGTGACCACAAGGTCAGCCCGCTTGGCCAGGGCATCGCGCAGCTCTGCATTGTCGAGCGACGCGGAGTAGAGCAGGACCCCCCGGCCGTCAAGCAATCCCGCGGCGGCTGCGTCGACGATCCCCTCGCCGTCGCCGGCGAGCACGACCGGACGTTCTTGCGATGCGGTGTCGACGATCCGGCGCGCGTCTCTGACCGGGACGAGCGCGACCTCCGGCGGGATCTCAGTGCCCAACGAGCGCAACTCGAGCTCGTCGAACATCTCGAGCGACGTTGTCGCCCGGTTCTCCTTCGCGGGCCCGTACGGCACGGGCTCGCCGAGCCCCGGTGCGAGGGGATCGGTGAGTAGTTCCCACACGAGCCGGGGCCGCGGTGTGTCGTACCGCTCGTACTCGAGGTCGGAGCGCACGAGCACGGTGCCGGCACGGAGGAGTCGCGCCACCGCGGCGAGCGCCTCGGGTTCGAGCGATCCTTCCTGCAACCGTCGGTCCAACGACGCGAGGAGGTTGACCGACGTGCGCGACCCGAACGGGAGCAATTCCAAGCCGATCCACGGCCGTTCGGTGACGTTCGGGGTGATCGGATCGAGCGTGTTGCCCCAGCGAAACGCCGAGAAGAGCGAACCGGGGATCTCGAGCACGCGCGTGTCGACACCGTGGTCGTCGAGTGCGGCCGTGGCATCGGTCCAGTACTCGGGGATGACCTCGGGGCGCTGCAAGCGGCTCGCCAGATGTCCGTGCTCCCACACGGGAGCGAACCCGATGAGCACGATCAGACCGACGGCGAACGCGGCAATCGGCTCGAGGTGCGCGCGCCACGTGACGCGTGCGAGCGAGGACACCCCCGCGGCGAGCAGCCCGGCGATGCCAAGGACGACGACCGGCACGACTCGCGGCGTGTTGCGGAGTGCCAGCCCCAACGCCGAGCCCGTCGCGGAGTCCTTGAACAGCGCGCCGAGTGGGCTCGGGTCGTCGTACGGCCACGCGCCGACACCGACGATCGTCCCGACGACGATCAACGCCATGAAGTACGCGCGGTGCTTCCAGCGCACGACCGCGGCCGCGACGAGGGCGAGGACGGGCACGGCGACCGTTGCCGCGATCACCCATCGGCCGAAGAGCTTGTCCGACTGCTCGACCCACGGTCCGAGCCGGTCGCTGCCGGAGAGGAACCAGTTGCCGAGGCCTCGCATGATGTCGAGCGGGTTCGACGCGCGTGCCACCGTTGCGAGGCTCTCGGTGACGTCGAGGATCGGGATCCCGTACCGCGCCTGCGTGAAGAGCCCGGTTGCCCACCAGATCGAGACGCCGACCGTCAGCGCGCCGATGCGCGCGGCGGCACCGAGCGCGGCTTGCCGCGTGACGCTTCGGTCGAAGACGGCGAACACCAGCCAGAGGACAGGCGCGATACCGGCGAGGAGGAGCGACGGTGCATTGATGCTCCCGGCTGCGAGCGCGACCAACGCGAACAGGGCGGGATCCCGCCAGCCGCCGCGCTTGGCCGCTCGGGCCGTCAACCCGACCAGCCACGGCAGCGCGGCCCAGGGAAGCAGGATCACGGACAAGCGAGCCGTCAACGCGAACTGGTACGGCGTCAGCATGTACACGAGCGCGCCGACGATGGCGCCGACGCGGCGCGTCCCGAGCATCGAGAGCAACCACAACGCGCCCGCCCCCGCCGCGAAGACGATCGAACCCATCCAGATGCGTTGCGCGACCCAGTCGGGGACGCCGAGCGTGTCCATGAGCCAGTAGTAAGGGCCCATCGGGAACAGATGACCGATGTGCTGGTGTGGGACTGTTCCAGCACCAACATGCGGGTCCCACAACGATCCTGCGCGCTCGAGCAGGCGGCCGGGGTCGAGGTAGAGGGAATGCTTGTCGTCGTCGCTCACGCGGCCCGGCGCCGACAAGAAGAACGGCACGTACGCCAACAATCCCAACGCCGCGAACTCGAGACGCCGAGAACGCCCGAGCCATCCCAAACGCGCGCGTACCCCCGTGGCGCCGTCCATCCAGCCCACGCTAGGCCGACCCAACCCCTGCGTTCGGTTTGGGGATCTAGATGACGGCGGTTGTGGTGAGCGCTGCAGCCTTGGTGAGCATGTCGACGACGATCGGCGCGAAGGCCTCGAGCTTGGGGTTGTCGAGGGCCCCGTTCTTGTACCGCGAGTACTGGCCTTCGAGCACGATCGCGAGCTTGAAGCCCGCGAGGATCTCGTAGTAGTCGATCTGGTCGGTCGGACGTCCGCTGACCTCGGTGTAGTGCGCGAGCAGCTCAGAACGCTTGGGCATGCCTGCGAGCGGCACGTACCCACTGTCCGAGAAATCCTGGTCGTCACGCGGCCAGCCCTGGATCACCCAACCGAGGTCGAGCAACGGGTCGCCCACCGTCGTCATCTCCCAGTCGACGATCGCCGCGAGCCGCGCCGGCGCGCCGTGCTTGAACATCACGTTGGCGAACTGGTAGTCGCCGTGGATGATGCCCGGCTCGTAGACGCTGGGCTTGTTGTCGCGAAGCCACTGCGCGACAACGTCGACTCCTTCGAGATCACGCGTCTTCATCTTCTCGTAGTGCGCAACCCAACGATCGGCCTGACGCTCGATGAAGCCGTCGGGCTTGCCGAATCCCTCAAGCCCGCGTGCCTTCCAGTCGACGCGTGAGAGACGCGCGATCCCGTCGATGAGCTGAATGCCCAACCCCTTGCGCGCCTCGTCATCGGAGTGAAACGGCTCGGGCCACGTGTCGCCCATGCTCATCGGCGACCAACCGTCGATCATCGCCATCAGGTAGAAGCAGCCGCCGATCACGCTCACGTCATCGCATACCGCGAGCGCCTCAGGATGGGGCACGTCGGTGCCGTTCAGCGCCTCGAGCACTCGGTACTCGCGCAGCATCGTCTCGTTGCGGCCTTCGGGCACGACCCGCGGTGGACGGCGCAGCGCACACAAATGCTCACCGCGTCGGATCTCGAAGATCTCGTTCGAAGACCCTCCACTGAGGTACCTGGTCTCGACTGGCTTGCCCTTCCCGGGCAGCCCATGCTCATCCATGAACTGACCGAGCGCATCACGGTCGATGAGCCCTTCCGTGCGGACGTCGTCGTCGACGCCTTCCCACGGCTTCGCAGCTTCGGTCAATGCTCTGCCACCTCGTGCTCCAGCAGATCCGCGAACTTCTTCCGAGCCGCCTCGACGCGTGGCGGGAGGTGCATGCTCGGAAACAGCCCCTCGGACGGCTTGTAGTTCTTGAGCACCTGCCGAGCGACCGTGACCTTGTGCACCTCGGTGGGACCGTCGGCGATGCCCATCACCGGCATCATCCCCCACAGGCTCATGAGCGGCATCTCGTTCGACGTGCCGAGTGAGCCGTGGATGTGCAGGGACCGATACACGATGTCGTGGAGCACCTGCGGCGTGAGCACCTTGACCATGGCGATCTCGGTGCGGCCGTTCTTGGCGTCCTTTTGGTCGAGCGTCCACGCCGCGTGCATCACCATCAGCCGGAACTGCTGGAGCTGGATGTAGGAGTCGGCGATCTTCTCCTGCACCATCTGCTTCTTGGCGAGCACCTCGCCCTGCGTGACGCGGGAGAGCGCGCGCTCGCACATCATGTCGAGGGCCCGCTGGCACAGTCCCACCGTGCGCATGGCGTGGTGGATTCGGCCACCGCCGAGACGGGTCTGCGCGATCGCGAACGCCTGCCCCTCACCGCCGAGCAGATTCTCGGCCGGCACGCGCACTTTGTTGTAGTGCACATAGGCGTGCGCTCCCTCGCCCGGCTTCTCGTTGCCGAGTCCCACGTTGCGGATGATCTCGATGCCCGGCGTGTCGGTCGGCACCAGCATCATCGATGTGCCCTGATACACGGGCACGTCGGGATCGCTCACCGCCATGACGATCGCGAAGGTCGCGTAGCGGAAGTTCGACGAGAACCACTTCTCACCCTCGATCACGTACTCGTCACCGTCGCGCGTCACGCGGCACTTGAACTGCTGCGGGTCGGACCCGGCTTGGGGTTCGGTCATCGAGTAGCAGGACACGATCTTGCCGTCGAGCAGTGGCTGGAGATACTTGGCCTTCTGCTCCTCGGTGCCGTAGTGGGCGAGGATCTCGGCGTTGCCACTGTCGGGCGCCTGGCACCCGAACACCATCGGCGCGAACTGCGAACGCCCGAGGAGCTCGTTCATCAGACCGAGCTTGAGCTGGCCGTACCCGAGACCACCCAGGTCGGGGCCGAGGTGGCACGCCCAGAGGCCCTGCTTCTTCACCTGCTCCTGGAGCGCTGGGATCACCGTGCGGTGGATCTCGTGCGAGCGGTCGTAGACGAGACGCGAGCTGAACGCGAGATCGAGGGGTTCGACCTCCGTCTTCATGAACTCGTCGATCCAGTCCAGCTTCTCCTGAAACTCCGGGTCGGTGGTGAAGTCCCATGCCATGTCGGTCGATCCTTTGTCGTTCGGGCTAGATCGTCGCGAAGTTCGCGCGACCCTCGCCACCGGTCATCAGGGTCACCTTCGTCGGTGTGCAATAGACAGCCGCGCCGACGAGCTCCCGTTCCTCCGCTGCGGCAAGCAGTTCCGCATCGGTGGCCTTCGCGTATGTGCGCGCACCACCATTCCCGTTCTCGACGTCACACACAAGCAGCGCCCACTCAGCCGCCTCTCGGCCGTGCACCACCGAGTACGCAGCAACCGTGGCCTTGCCGTCGTGCTCGGCCAACACTGAGCGCGCCGGATGCTCGGCGTTGATCGCGGCCTGCACACCTACGTCGGGCGGAGCTACTGGCCCCGGCGTCGTGGAGTACAAGCCGTAGACGTGCTTCGTCATGAACATGCCCACGCCGCTCACCATGCCGTACGAGCCAGTGTCGGCGCGCAGCTCGTCGGTCATCGCGCCAATCGAATGCCCGAGGTAGTTACTCGCGGGACCGCCGTGGTACGGCAGTCCACCAGTGACCGTGAGCGGTCGCGGGTCGTTCGCCGAGATCCCCAACGCGTCGCGGCCGAAGTGCACCGACGACGGAAAGCACGAGTACAAGTCGAGATGAGCAACATCGTCAGCGCCGATACCGGCGATCCGCATCGCCTCGCCGCTTGCCGCCGCCATCGCCGGTGAGCGCCACAGCTCGTCGTGCTCGGCCACGAGCACGGCATCGTTGGCGTAGCACCAGCCCCGCAGGTACACGCGCTTGTCGGCCGGCACGCCGAGCTCCTCAGCCTTGGCGTGCGTGGTGATCAAGATCGCCGACGCCATGTCGACGTCCATCACCGAGACCATGTACTTCGTGTATGGGTACCCGACCATGCGGTTCTCCGGACGGGCTTCGATGATCTCGTCGGCAGAGCGCGCGATCGGGTACCACGCGTGCTCGCTCGCCGCCGCGATCTCGGTCATCGGCGCCATCATCTCGCCGATGCTGCGGCGGTAGTCGTCCAGCGATGCACCGAGGTGCGCGCGCCGCGCGTTGTCGAACACCGCGAACGTCAGCCAGGCCTGCGACGCCTCGTGCGCGATCTCGATCGGGTCGGGCGGCCACTCCCATGGGTACGGCGCGCGCTCAGCCGGTGGGAACGAGCCGCGGTACTTGTCGCCCCGCTTGCGGAACGCGCGCTGGGTCGCCAGGGCCTCGGCACCAGTGACGAGCGCGACGTCGAGCTCACCGTCGAGCATCGACTGGGCCACCGAGTTCACGAGCACCTGCGGCGTCGTGCCGCCGATCCCGGAGTAGAAGCGGTGCGACGGATCAGCCCCAAGGCGCTCGCAAAGTCGCGCCACCGGGTCGTCGTACTGCCAGGTCTGGCAGTACACGATCTGCACGCTCTGGAGGGCGTCGAGCACCTTCGACCCCGCGCCGCTGTCGTCGGCCGCGGCGCGCGCCATCTGCTCCCACATGTCGAGCGGTTCGGGTGCGCCG
>JANOHN010000138.1:0-5406 GCA_031406505.1 Acidimicrobiia bacterium
GGAGCGTCCGGAGGGAGCGGAGGACGCTCGCCGAGCGAGCGAACGCCCGCGGCCGGGGTATCGCCGGCCGCAGTGAGCGAGCCAGGAGTGAAGGAGATCGTGGGGCGGGCGGTGCCGCTGAACCGCTCCGACGTCGACACCGACCAGATCATCCCGAGCGACTGGCTCAAGCGCGTCGAGCGCACGGGCTTCGGCGAGGGCTTGTTCTCGGAGTGGCGCGAGAGCAGCGACTTCGTGCTCAACCGGCCCGAGTACCAGGGCGACGACGTACGCGTGCTGGTGGCCGGCCCGAACTTCGGGACGGGCTCGTCACGGGAGCACGCGCCCTGGGCGCTCGAGGACTACGGGTTCGAGGCGATCATCTCGCCGCGCTTCGCCGACATCTTTCGTAACAACTGCCTGAAGATCGGGCTCGTCCCGGTGGAGCTCCCCCAAGAGGTGGTCGACCGGATCATGTCGGCGGTGGAGGACGACCCGTCACTCGAGATCGTCGTCGATGTGGTCGACCGCCGCGTGGCGGTCCCTGCCCTCGACCTCGACGAGCCGTTCCACCTCGACGACTTCCACCACCACCGGCTCGTGCATGGGCTCGACGACATCGCGCTGACCCTCCAGCACGCCGACGCCATCAGCACCTACGAAGCCGGCCGCGCCGCCTGGTTGCCCACCTTGTCTCGCTCGGGATGATTCAGACCACGACCAGGTAGATCCCCACGGCGAGGGCGGCCGCGGCGACCTCCACGGCCGCGTACCACCACGGGATCCGGGCCCCACAGCACCTTGCCCGGCCCGCCCGGACCAGATACCCGAGGATCGGGATGTTGTCGCGGGCCTGGATCAGGACGCCGCAGACGCACCGACTCCGGCCCCCCAGCGACTCGCCCCGCGGGAGGCGCTCTGCGGCCACCGCCCCGAACGACCCGAGGCACGCCCCGAAGACCCCGGCCACCACGGCTCCAGCGACCTCCAGCCCTGACATCCCGTCATCCTCGCCCGTACCGGGCCCCACGGAGAGCATTCTTTCCCTTCACAGAGCGCCCAATTCGCCCAACGTGCCCCCAACCCGCTCATGGGCCTCAAGGACCGACCTCCCTGGGCCGAACCCATGTAGGGACGGAACGGGAGGTACCCAGTGAGGCTCCGGCGCAAGGCCGTGGACATCGTGGTCGACGACGACGAGGGAACCCGCATGCGGGGAAGCTCGGCGCGCACCGACGTCGCGTTGGCCGATCCCGATGTGGTGGAGGCCGACCTTGCCCTGAGCAACGTCGAATATGCACTCGCCCACGGTGACGGGAACGGGAACGGGAACGGCAAGCGCAAGGCCAAGACCAAGACCACGGCTGACGAGGTCGCGGAGATCCACTGGCTCGCGCCGGGCGACGATGTCATAGCGCCGCTTGCGCCTCGGGTCGGCAACCCCGGTCTCCTCGGCGAGATGCTCATCGCTCGAGGCCTGGTGAGCCGCGAACAGGTCGACCACGCGCTCGCCGAGCAAGTGGCGTCGGGCAAGCGGCTCGGCACCCAACTCGTGGAGCTCGGCGCCCTGTCGGAACGCCAGCTCGTCGAGATCGTGGCCGAGCAGCTCGGATCCCAGGTCGCCGACCTGCGTCAGCTGGTCCCCGAAGACGACGCCGTCGCTCGCTTCCCAGAAGACATGGCCCGTGCGTACGAGGTCGTGCCGGTGCGCTACGTCGACGGCTCCCTCGAGGTGGCAATCGGCGAGACGCTCTCCGACGAGATGCGGGCAACGCTCGAGGCGGCGACGGGTTGCCCGATCGTCACGCTGCTCGCGCCGCCGTCGGAGATTCGTCGGGCCATCGACCAGGCGTACATGGCGCTCGACGGCGTCGAGCAGCAAGTGCGCGCGTTCGAGGACTTTGCGTCGACCCGCAAACGGGTCGCGTCGGAAACCTTGCTCGTCGTGGACGAGCAGGCGCCGGTGGTGCAAGTCGTCACCATGCTCCTCACGCAGGCCGTGCGTGAGGGCGCTTCCGACATCCACATCGAGCCGCAGGACGGCTCCGTGCGTATTCGACTCCGCATCGACGGCGTGTTGCGGGACATCAGCCACCTCCCGGACTCGATGGCCCAGGCGCTGATCAGCCGGCTCAAGGTCATGGCCGACATGAACATCGTGGAGCGGCGCCGTCCGCAGGACGGGCAGATTCAGACCGTCATCGACGACCGGCCGCTCGATATTCGCGTCGCGACGACCTCAACGATCTGGGGCGAGAAGGCAGTGCTCCGGATCCTCGACAAGACGCGCAGTCTCCGCACGCTGGCAACGCTGGGGATGACGCCAAAGACCAGTAGCGAGTTCTCCAAGCTGATCTCGTCGCCGTTCGGCATGGTCATCTGTGCCGGTCCGACGGGGAGCGGGAAGACCACCTCGTTGTACGCGGCCATCAAGGAGATCAACACCCCCGATCGGAACATCACGACGATCGAGGATCCCGTCGAATATGTGATGGAGGACATCAACCAGATCCAGGTGAACGAGCAGGCGGGTATCACGTTCGCCAACGGGTTGAAGTCGATTCTGCGCCAGGACCCCGACGTGATCCTCGTCGGCGAGGTGCGTGACGTCGAGACTGCCCGCATCGCGGTCCAGTCCGCGCTCACCGGCCACCTTGTGCTCTCGTCATTGCACGCGACCGACGCCGCGACCGCGCTCCAACGGCTGCGCGACATGGGCATCGAGCCGTTCCTCATCACCTCGGCGGTGACGGCCGTCATGTCGCAGCGTCTGCTGCGCAAGATCTGCTCGGCGTGCCGGGAGCAATACGAGCCGTCGGTCGCCGAACGGGCCTACTTCGAAGAGCGCACGGGTACCACGAAGGCCGCGTTCTGGCGGGGTGCCGGCTGCAACGTCTGCACTCACAGCGGGTACTCGGGACGAGTCGGCATCTACGAGCTGCTGCCCGTCACCGAGCCCATCAAGGAGCTCATCGTCAACGACGCGGGCTACGAGGAGCTGCGCGCCATGGCCGTGAGCGAGGGAATGAGCACCCTCCGCGACGAGGCGTTCCGCCTCATCGACCAGGACGTCACCACGATCGCCGAAGTCATTCGGACGATCTACGTGGGCTAGAGGAGACACGTCGATGCCCAAGTACAAGTACGCAGCGCTCGGACCGAGCGGAAAGAAGCAGGCCGGAGTCATCGTCGCGCCGAGCTCAGTGAGCGCGCGATATGAGCTGATCGGCCGTCATTTGAGCGTGCAGTCGCTGCGCGAGCGCAAGCCGTTCACCAAGATCGAGATCACCAAGAAGAAGATCAAGCCCATCGAGATCGCGAACATGTCGCGTCAGCTCGGCGCGTTCCTGAGGGCAGGCATCTCGATCCTCGACGCGATCGAGGCGATCGCGGTCGAGGCCTCCCCAACCGTTCGCCAGTTGCTCCAGGAGATGGGCGACCAGCTGAGGGCGGGCGACACATTCGCCGACGCGATCTCGGCTCACGCCGAACATTTCCCTCGGTACTACCCGGGGATCATCCGCTCGGCCGAGCTCAGCGGCCGCCTCGATACGGTGCTCGATCAGCTCGCGAGCTACATCGAGCGCGACCTCGAGACCCGCCAGCGCGTCAAGTCTGCGTTGACCTACCCGACCATCGTCGGCATGCTGGCGTGCGTCGTTGTTGTCGTGCTCGTCGGGTTCGTGCTCCCGAAGTTCAAGGACTTCTTCGACGGACTCGGCGCAGAGCTCCCGTTGACCACGAAGCTCATGCTGGGCTTGGGCGACGTCGTCTCGCAGTACGGCAAGTTCATCGCGCTGGGCACTCTTGTCTTCGGGTTGCTCTTTGTGAGGTACCTCAAGTCCGAGCCCGGCCACAACATGCGCGACCGAGTGTCGCTGCGCGTTCCCGTAATGCGCGACGTCGTGCGAGCGTCGGTCATCGAGCGGTTCTGCCGGATCCTGAGCGCGATGCTGCAGGCGGGTATTCCCATCGCAGACGCGATGGCCGCGGCCATCGACAGCACTGACAACCGGGTCTTCAAGAAGGCGCTCGTGCCGGCGAGCGAGGCGATGCTGCGCGGCGATGGCCTCTCGCGCCCACTGGCCGACACCGGGCTCTTTCCCGGAATGGTCCTCCAGATGATGCGCGTGGGCGAAGAGACGGGCACGCTCGATCATCAGCTCGAGATCGCCGCGGACTTCTACGGCGCCGAGTTGCGATACAAGCTTGACAAGATGACGAGTCTCTTCGAGCCCGCCATCATCGTTGCCATGGGACTCGTCGTCGGATTCGTTGCGGTCGCGCTCGTGCAAGCGATGTATGGCGTCTACAGCGACAGCGGCGCGGCGGGTGGCTGATGAAGCGCGCGCAACGGGCCACCGGAGATCTCGGTGAGACCCTCGTCGAGCTGTTGATCACTGTCGCGATCCTTGGCGTCTCTTTCGTGGCGCTGCTCGCGGGGCTCGCGACGGCCATCCGGTCGACCGCAAACCATCGCGGCCAGGCCAATGCCGATGTCGTGATCGTGAGCGCGGCCGACGCGGTGAAGTCCCGGACGTACGTTGCGTGCACCTCGACGAGCACGCCGTCGTACAACCCGACGACGGGTGTCGCCGTGCCCGCCGGATGGAGCCCGCTGTCGTCCTACGTCACGGTGACCGGGGTGCAGGGCTGGAACGGAACGTCCTGGTCGCCCTGTTCGGCGCTGCCGGTCGACACCAAGCTCCAGCTGGTCACCGTCAGGGTCGTGACGCCAGGCATCCCCTCGACCACCGAGACCATCGACGTAGTGAAACGGAATCCGGCATGAAGAAGCTCCGCGCCCTACGCGCCAACCGGGCAGAAGCCGGATTCACGCTCGTCGAGCTGATGGTGGCCGTCGCCATCACGGGCCTCGTGATCGCGCCACTGGCGGCCGGGATGTTCGTCGCGCTGCGAACCATGAACGCGACGACGAACCGGCGCGCGACCTCGGCGGATGGGCAGCAGCTCTCCCTCTACTTGCCACCCGACATCCAAAGTGCGGACAACGCGAAGAGCACGGGGATCACGTGCGGCACGCTGACGGCCCCGAGGCTTCAACTGTGGTCGACCGTGTACGACACGAACTTCAACGTGGGCTACGGGGTCCGGCAGGCTGCCGACGGTTCGTGGCAGCTCGTTCGCCAGGCGTGTGCCGGCGGTCCGATCAAGACCGTCGCCCGCAACCTTGCGAACTCGACCGCGGTCTTGGTGACCCGAACGCCCTCGAACACGTCGCTGCCGCTCCAAAGCGTCGCGATCCGGCTGACCGAGAAAGGAACACCCACCGATCCGACGCAACACCAGTTCACGGTGAGCGCGAGTCGGAGGACATCACCATGACCCCCACCCGACTTCGGGGCGAGCAGGGCACGTCGTTGCTCTTGGCCCTGGCCTTCATCACCCTGCTGGGGGTCTTCGCCA
>JANOHN010000171.1:0-1588 GCA_031406505.1 Acidimicrobiia bacterium
TGCGGGCCAAGCGTGGGCGGCCAACGGAAGTCTGACCAGTATCATTCGCGCGGTGGTCATGAGTGACAGTTTCCGAAGCCGCCAGCCTCGCGCGATGTGACCGCGCCATGTGGCCGCGCGATCTGACCGCGCGACCTGGCCTGGGCTTGATCCGATCTCGTAGACAGTTTCTCTACGCTGCCAACGCTGCCCGATCTGTCCTTTCGTACTCGCCTGGGCTGACGTAGTCCAGAGCCGAGTGCCGGCGCCTCTGGTTGTAGAAGACCTCGATGTAATCGAAGAGCTTCTCCTTGGCGTCGGCGTAGCTCTCGAAGCGCTCGCCGAGCTCGGCCTTCAGCGTCGAGAACCAGCTCTCGGCCACGGCGTTGTCGTAGCAGTTTCCGCGACGGCTCATGCTGCACGTGATGCCGTGAACACCCAGGGCGTTCTGGTAGTCCTCGCTCGCGTAGGGGCTGCCTTGATCGGAGTGGTGCATCAGCCCGGCCTCGGGACACCGACGTCGCAACGCCATCTCGAGCGCCCGAATCACGAGCTGCCGATCGTTGACGGCGGAGAGCGCCCAGCCGACGACGAAGCGCGAGTGCAGGTCGACGACGGCCGCGAGGAAGACGCGGCCGCTCTCGCCGACCCGCAACTCGGTGGTGTCGCCGACCCAGCGTTGATTCGGGCCCTCGGCCTCGAAGCGACGAGCGAGGAGGTTAGGCGCGATGGGCTGGTCGTGGTCGCTCATCGTGGTGCACTTGTACCGTCGGCGCACGCGGGCCACGAGGCCTTGCTGCTGCATCAGCCGAATGACCCGCTTGCGACTGACATGCTCGTCGTCGGCCTGGAGGTCCTTCAGGATCCGCGGGCTGCCGTAGTACGTGCGCCCGAGCTCGAACGACTCGCGTACCTTCACGGTGAGCCGTCGATCATCGCGAGCACGAGCGGACTCGGGCCGTCTCTTCCGAGCGTAGTACCCCGCCCGTGAGACGCCGAGGGCCTTGCAGGCTGTGGCCACCGGGACATTCGCCTTCTCCGCGTCGATGAGCTCGAACTTCACGCGCTCTCCTTCGCGAAGAAGGCCGCGGCTTTTTTTAGGATGTCGCGCTCCATCCGCAGCGTGCGGTTTTCCCGCCGCAGCTGCGCGAGCTCCGCCCGCTCCTCGGTGGTCAATCCCGTCTTGCCATTGCTCCGATCGGCGCGGGCCTGCTTCACCCAGTTGCCGACCACCGATTGCGAGACGTCGAGGTCGCGGCCGACCCGAGAGACGGTCTTGCCCTCGTCGAGCACCAGGCGAACCGCCCCCGCCTTGAACTCCTCCGTGAAACTACGTCGTGGTCGCTTCTTCGCTTCCGTCACCATTCGAGCCATCGTATCCGCCTTTCATTTGGCGTCTACGAGATCGGATCAAGCCCAGGTCGCCGTCGTCCTCGTTGGAATGGCGGCCGAAACGGCCGGAATCCGACGCCGCTACCAGGCCAACACCACCCGTACCCGCGTCCTTTCACTCTTCATGCTGGGCCTCGAGATTCTCCGCAGTCCCAACCACCGATTACCCTCGGACTTCGTCACCACGGGGCTCACCGCAATACACTCCATCCAGCGG
>JANOHN010000187.1:0-12613 GCA_031406505.1 Acidimicrobiia bacterium
CGGCTCGGGATCGAGCACGAGCTCGTGGACACGCCCAAACAGATCGACGCGTCGGACCGGATCATCCTCCCGGGCGTTGGTGCGGCGAAGACCACCCTCGAGTCGCTGGCCGCATCCGGCCTGGTCGAGCCCCTCACCCGCCGGGTGCGCGACGAACGGGTGCCGTTCCTCGGGATCTGCATCGGGCTCCAGGTGCTCTTCGAGCACTCCGAGGAGAGCGACACCACGTGCCTCGGCTGGGTGCCGGGTCAGGTTCGGCGCTTCCCCGACACGGCACGCGTCCCCCAGATCGGTTGGAACGCGGTACACGTGCGACGTGAGCACCCGCTGACCGGCTCATTTCCCGACGGCGGTCACTGCTACTTCGTGAACTCGTACTACGCGGTTCCCGCGAACGACGAGGACGTGCTCGGCTCCACCGATTACAGCCTCGACTTCTGCTCGATCGTGGCCCACGACAACATCGTGGCCACCCAGTTCCACGCGGAGAAGAGCGGGCCGCTCGGCCTGGGTCTGCTCACGGCATTCGCAACGTGGGATCCCGCATGCTGACCAAACGACTCATCGCATGCTTCGACGTCGTCGACGGCCGGGTCACGAAGGCGCAGCAGTTCCAGGACAACATCGACGTCGCACCGGCAGAAGAGCTGGCGCAACGCCTGTACGACGACCAGATCGATGAGATCGTCTTCTACGACATCACGGCGAGCGCGCAGCGCCGCAAGATCGACCTCGACACCGTGCGGCGAGTCGCCCAGCATGTGTTCGTGCCGTTCACGGTGGGCGGCGGCATCCGGTCGGTGGATGACATGTTCGAGGTGCTCAAGGCCGGGGCCGAGAAGATCAGCGTCGACTCGATGGCGGTGCGGAACCCCGACATCATCCGCCAAGGGGCCGAGGCCTTCGGTCGGCAATGTGTCGTCCTGAGCACGCAGGTGAAGCACGTCGGCGTGCGCGACGGGCTACCGAGCGGGTACGAGGTCTTCATCGACGGCGCACGGGAGCCCACGGGATTGGACGCGCTCGACTGGGTCCGCCGCGGCGAGGACCTCGGGGCCGGTGAGATCGTCGTGAACAGCATCGACCGCGATGGCACCGCATCGGGCTACGACCTCGAGATCACCAGCGCAGTTGCTGCGGCAGTCAACGTGCCGGTGATCGCGTCGGGTGGGGCGGGCACGGTCGAGCACATCGCCGACGGTGTCACCACAGGTGGCGCGCAAGCCGCGATCATCAGCTCGATCCTGTACTCACCGCGCTTCGAGCGGAACCTCGGTGTCCAGGAGCTGAAGGTTGCGCTGGCTGCACTCGGGGTGCCGATGCGCCCCTATCTCGACACCTGACCGACCGCGGCCGGCTCGTCGTCGATGTCGATGCGCGGCGCGTCGGCCCAGAGGCGATCAAGGTCGTAGTACTCGCGGGTCTCTTCGAGGAACACGTGCACCACGACGTCGCCGTAGTCGAGGAGCACCCACGTGGCGTCGTCGAGCCCCTCTACACCGATCGGACTCGACCCGTCGTGGTCGCGCATGACCTGGCGCACCTCGTCCACGATCGTTCGAACGAGCCGCGTGTTGGAGGCGCTCACGAGCACGAAGTAGTCGATGATGCTGATGATCTCGCCGACGCGGAGCAGGGCGATGTCGTCGCCGTTCTTCGCGGATGCCGCACCCGCTGCGACGAGCGCTCTGGCTTCTGCGTCGTCGTGCGCGTCGGATTGCGAGCGAATCAACCGGCCCGCCATCCCATCGTCATCAGGACCCAGTGTAGAGGCCGCGTTCGTGGATCGATCGCACGACGGCCGCGGGAACGAGACCGTCGATCGGTTGGCCCGCGGCGAGCCGCCCCCGGATGTCGGTCGATGACACGTCGAGGCGAGGAATCGGGAGGTGCTCGACGCGCCAACCATCCCCAGGAGGCTCCGCATGCTCACCATCGCGTTCAATCACCACGATCGTCGCGAGCGACCTAGTGTCATCGAGCCGCTTCCACGTTGGCATGTTCGCCACCGCGTCGGCACCCAGGATGAGGAAGAGCTCGCGCTGCGACGCCTGAAGTACTTCGAGCGTGTCGGCAGTCACTGAAGGCCCATCGCGTTCGGCTTCGATGGTGCTGACCTCGAGCCCGACGATGCCGTCGACGGCAGCCTCGACGAGCGCGACCCGATCATGTGCGGAGGCGACGACCTGATCGCGCTTCTGCCACGGATCACCGGCGACGACCAACAACACTCGATCGAGATGCAACGCCGTCCGCGAGTCCACCGCGGCCACCACATGGCCGATGTGCACAGGGTCGAAGGTGCCACCGAGCACGCCCACGCGCTCGGTCTGATCGGCCACCGCGGCAGTGTACGGGCGCCCTTCGTTCACGCGCTGATCACGCGGTCGCAACAATCCGTCAGTAGCCTCGGGAACCGTGAGCGAAGATGGCGCGAGCCTGCTCGTTCGCGTCTGGCTGCCTGACCGCCCTGGCGCGTTGGGTCTGGTCGCGTCCCGGATCGGTTCGGTGGGCGGCGACATCGTGGGGATCGACGTGCTCGAGCGGGGTGCGGACATCGCGGTCGACGAGTTCGCGGTCCTCCTCCAAGACCGAACATTGGTGGATCTCTTGGTGCGCGAGATCGAGCAGGTCGACGGAGCCTCCGTGGAAGAGGTCCGCTTCGTTGACGCCTTCCCCGACCCTCGGCTGGACGCGCTCGAGTCGGCTGCGGTCTTGTGCGAGGCAACATCCGTCGACGACCTCCAGCAGACGTTGCTCGCGCACACGCGGCGCGAGTTCCTCGCCGACTGGACCGCCCTCCTTCGGGGTGGACAGGTCGTGTCTGCGTGCGGCGACGCGCAGCCGCCGCCTGACCTCCTGACGGCGCTCGCCGTCGGGACGACTGCATCGCCGCGTGTCGCCGACGGCACCACTGGCCCCGAGGACCTCGCGGTCGCGGCACTCCCCCGTCACGAGGCCACGCTGCTGATCGGGCGCGCCGGCCACCCGTTCCGTCGACGCGAGCGCGTACAACTTCTAGCCCTTGCGAGGATCGCCGACCGTGCCTGGAACCTGCTCGGCGATTAGCCCTCGGCGATGGTGGCTACAAAGCGCTCGAGCTGGCGCAGGTTGCGACACTCGTACACGCCGTCGCAATGCGCTGCGTACTCCGCGATCACCGAGTCGCCGGTGTTCCAGTAGCCCTTGGGCTCGGGATTGAGCCAGTAGAGGTGCTTCCCGCGCTTGCGAAGTGCGTCGAGCACCCACGCTTGAGGGGCGTGGTAATTGTTGCGAGCGTCGCCTAGCAGGATGATCGACGACTTCGTAGTGACCTCCTTGAGATGCCGGTCGTGAAACACCTCGAGCGCGTGGCCGTAGTCGGAGTGCCCATCCACCCACACCACATCGGCTTCGGTGTTCACCCGGTGGACGGCGTCCATCACGTCATCTGATTCCTGGAAGAAGTGGGTGACCTCGTCGATGCCGTCGATGAAGACCCACGACCGGACCTTCGAGAACTGACTCGCCATCGCGTACACGAACTGCAACGTGAAGCGGGCGAAGCTGGCGACGGACCCTGAGATGTCGGCCACCACCATGATCTCCGGCTTCGACGGATGCGGGTTCCGGAACTTGGGCTCCGCAGGCACCCCGCCGTACGACAACGAAGCTCGCACCGTGCGCCGGAAGTCGAGATGGCCGCGGTGGAGCCGGCGGCGGCGCTGCGCGAGGCGCGCGGCGAGTGACCTCGTCAGCGGGTAGATCGCGCGCTGGAGCGCCAACATCTCGTCGCGCGACGCGTGCATGAAGTCGACGTCTTCAGGTAACGGCTTGCGCAAGGTTCGCGCCATCGCCTCGACGCCACGGTCGGCCACGAGGCGCCGACGGATCTCTGCTTCGACGAGCTCACGCAACGTGCGCAGTCGCTCGTCGAACTCTTCGCGCTGGAGCCGCTGGGCCAGCTCGTCCTCGGGCACCTCGCCCGCTTGCTGGGCGCGACCCATGAGGCGCGCACCGAGATCGTCGAGATCGAGCTGCCGCAACGTGCGGTACAGGTAATACGTGCCGCCAACGGGGCGCCCCGGCTCCATGCCGGCGAACGCGGTGACGGCCATCCCGGCGAGTCGGCGCAGCTCGTCGCGGTCCATCGACATGAGCGCATCGAGCAGCATCGCAGCGAGCTCTTCGCGCGACATCTCGCTGCCCGCGCCACCACCGGCGGCTTCGGCGGCAAGCGCCTCCCAGAGCTCGTCAGGCACGCCGTCCTCGCCGTCCACGCCAGGTGAATAGAGCGAGAAGTACACGTCGAACACGGTCTCGAACGCGTTCCAGTGGTTGTGGTGCTTCACGAGCGTCGCACCGAGTGCCGCCTTGAACAGATCGCGCTCGGCGATGTCCACGTGCTCGACGGCGCGCATCGCGTCGAGGTTCTCGGTCATCGAGACCGGAAGACCGGCTGCTCGCAGCTCGTGCACGAACCCCTGGAGAACGTCCAGCATCAGCTCAGGGTCACGCTTTCTTGGCCGCGGGCTCCTCGGGAACCAGCTCCTTGCGGGCTTTGGCGATGTCGCTCTGGTACTTGAGGAGCACGTGCAGGGTCTCGCCGATGACTTCGGGTGAGATCTCCTTCTTGCCCAGGTAGATCAGCGTGCGCGCCCAATCGATCGTCTCGGAGATCGACGGCGCCTTCTTCAACTCGAGCTCACGAATCGACCGCACAACGCGTGCGACCTGCTCGGCGAGCTCGTCGTCGATCTCGGGCACGCGCACCCTGACGATGTCCTTCTCGCGCTCGAGGTCCGGGTAGTCGACGTGCAGGTAGAGACAGCGACGCTTCAACGCTTCGGAGAGCTCACGCGTGTTGTTCGACGTGAGGATCACCACGGGAATCTGGTTGCCCTTGATCGTGCCCAGCTCGGGGATCGACACCTGGAAGTCGGAGAGCACCTCGAGGAGCAGCGCTTCGGTCTCGATCTCCACGCGGTCGACCTCGTCGATCAGCAGGACAATCGGCTCCTCGGCTCGGATGGCTTCGAGCAGCGGCCGCGTGAGGAGGAACTCCTCAGAGAAGATGTCGGTCTCGACGTCGCTCCAGCTCGTCTCGTGCTCCCGGTCGGACTGGATGCGCAAGAGCTGCTTCTTGTAGTTCCACTCGTACAGCGCCTTGGACTCGTCGAGGCCCTCGTAGCACTGGAGGCGAATGAGTCGCGCGCCCGTGCTCTGCGCGATCGCCTTGGCGAGCTCCGTCTTACCGACACCGGCCGGACCCTCGACGAGCACCGGCTTCTCCAGCCGGTCGGCGAGGTACACGACGCCGGCGATGTTCGTATCGGACAGGTAGTCGACACTGCGCAGACGTTCGATGACGTCGGGTACCGATGCAAAGCGGTTGGCCATTGCTCTTTCCTACTCGCGGACTTGACCGTCGCCCCAAACGACGTACTTGTACGTCGTGAGCTCGCGCAGGCCCATGGGACCGCGCGCATGGAGCTTCTGGGTGGAGATTCCGATCTCGGCACCGAGCCCGAACTGCTCGCCGTCGGTGAAGCGCGTGGACGCGTTGACCATCACGACGGCCGCATCCACTTCCTGGGTGAAGCGCTGAGCCGCCTCGAGATCCTGCGTGAGGATCGCTTCCGTGTGCCCGGTGCCGAACCGGTTCACGTGATCGATCGCCGCGCCGAGGTCGGGGGCCACGGCCACGGTGAGCTTCAGGTCCAGGAACTCCTGGCCGAAGTCGGCGTCGGTCGCCGCGGCCATCTGGGGCCAGCGCTGGCGGGCACCCTCGTCGCCAAGCAGCTCGACCCCACGGTCAGCGAGCGCGGCACACACCCGGGGAAGGAAGGCGTCGGCCACGGCCTCGTTGACGACGAGCGACTCGGCGGCATTGCAGACGCTCGTGCGCTGCGTCTTGGCGTTGAGCACGATCTCCAACGCTTCGTCGAGGTCGGCGTGGGCGTCGACATACACGTGGCAGTTGCCATCACCGTCGATGACGACGGGAACAGTTGCGTGCTCGCGGACGCTGGCGATGAGGTCGGGGCCGCCTCGCGGCACGAGACAGTCGATGAAGTCGGTGAGCTGCATCAAGCGGACCGCGGCTTCGTGGGCGACATCGTCCACTATCACCACGCCGTCCTCGGGGAGCCCGACCTTTTGGAGCGCCTCTCGGAGCACGCCCGCGATCGCCAGGTTGGAACGCAGGGCGGTGCCCGAGCCACGGAGGATCGCGGCATTCCCCGACTTCAGGCAGAGCCCAGCGGCGTCGCTGGTGACGTTCGGGCGGTTCTCGTAGATGATCGCCACCACGCCGAGGGGCACTCGAATGCGCTCGATGCGCAAGCCGTTCGGGCGACGCCACCCATCGAGCACCTCGCCTACGGGATCGGTGAGCGCAGCGACGTTGCGCAGGCCGTCGGCCATCCCCGCCAGACGCTCGTCGGACAGCCGGAGCCGGTCGAGCGGTCCTGCCTCCATGCCTCCAGCCGCCGCAGCGTCGAGATCGGCGGTGTTCGCCGAGAGCACGTCGGGCGCACGCTCGAGCAGGAGCTCGGCGGCGGCGAGGAGCGCCGCGTCCTTCTCGTCGGTGCTGGCGGCTGCCATCCGCCTGCTCGCGACCTTTGCTCGGCGCGCGAGCTCTTCAACTGCAGTAGCCACGAAACGAGTGTACCGGTGCCCTCGCGCGACCCCTTTGTGGAATGGGTTGGCGGGTGGGGCGAGGCCTCGCCCGACGGCCAAGCCGTCGGCGGCGGCCTCGCACCCCCCGCGCACGCGCCGGCCGTGTCGAGCCCCCCGAATCGGTTGGCCCTCCCCCCGTCGGCCGGCGACGAGCGTTCCGGAAGTCTGCCTACCTCCCCAGGTTCAACGCAAGAACATCGGGCAGGTTTCGTTCAGGGAAGCACGACCAAGTCGTCCTTGTGGATCACCTCGTGGGGCAGTCCCTCGTCGAGATCGCCGGTCTTCTTGCCCGCGGCTCGGCTCAGTGCCGGTGCGGAATAGCGGGTCAGGCCTTTCGCGACGGGGGTCCCGCGGTCATCGACGACCTCCACGGCATCACCGGGCTCGAATGCGCCTTCCACGGCAGTCACGCCGGCCGGGAGCAGAGACCGATTGTCATCACAGAGAGCGCGCACGGCACCACTGTCCACAATGACGCGGCCGCGCGCCCCACGGGCGAACGCAATCCAGAGCTTCCGGCTCGGCAGCCGGTCCGGCCGGGGATGCACGACGGTGCCCACGGCACGCCCTTCAACCGCGTCGAGGACGACGCCGGCCGTCTCGGCTGCCGCGATCACCACACGAACCCCTGACCACGCGGCGATCTTGGCCGCGGCGAGCTTGCTGGCCATACCGCCACTGCCCCGTTGCGTGCCCGCGCCGCCGGCGACCGACTCGAGCGCGGTGTCGACCTCCACGATCTCCTCGATCAGCGACGCGTCGGAGTCGAGCCGAGGATCGGCGGTGTACAGCCCAGCCGTGTCGGTGAGCAGCACGAGCACGTCGGCGCCAACGAGGTTCGCCACGAGCGCGGCAAGTCGATCGTTGTCGCCGTATCGGATCTCGTCGTCCGCCACGGTGTCGTTCTCGTTGACGACGGGTACCACACCGAGATCGAGCAGCCGGCGCAGCGTGGCGCGCGCATGCAGGTATTGATCGCGCTCACCGAAGTCGTGCGCGGTGAGCAGCACCTGGCCGCTCACGAGCGCGTGCCGAGCGAAGATCGCGCCCATGCGCTCCATGAGTCGCGGCTGACCGACTGCGGCAATTGCTTGGAGCATGCCGACGTCGGTCGGGCGCTCCGTGATGCCGAGCGCGGGGAGCCCAGCCGCGATCGCACCGGAGCTCACGAGCACGACCTCGTGACCGCGCTCGCGCACAGCCGCGAGCTCGCCGCAGAGCTTGACCAGTGCGGCGTCGTCGAGCTCACCGCTCTCGCCGGTGATCGACGACGAGCCGACCTTCACGACGGTCATCACCATCTCTGTTGCTCCGCTCGCTGCGCAGCGCTCACGCGAACCCCTCCACGTACTCGAGCTCGATCGCGCCGATTCGTACCAGGTCACCTTCTTGCGCGCCGGCCTTGGCCAGCGCACGTTCGACCCCCATACGGCGGAATCGATGGTGTACGTACGAGATCGCTTCGGCGTTCGTGAGGTCGGCCATTGCCACGATCCGCTCGGCCGCGCGGCCGCTCACGCGCCATGAGCCGTCGTCGTCGCGCGCAAGCGAGAAGCCGTCCTCGGCTGGCCGCAGCACCACGAAGCCCTCGGGTTCGGGCTCTACGGCGCGCGCTTCCTCGACCATCTGCCCGAGCGTCCCCATGAGCTCGTCGAGGCCTTCGTGCGTGACGGCCGACACCTTCCGCCCTTCGTACGGCATCTGCGCGACATCCATCTTCGTGCCGACCACGAGACGCGGGCGCTCGAGCAGCTCGGGACGGTACCGCTCGAGCTCACCGATCAACACCCGTTCCTGCTCCTCCGGGGTGTGCCCCTCGTCGCTCGCGAGGTCGAGCAGCAACACGAGAACACGGGCCCGTTCTACGTGACGAAGGAACTGGTGCCCGAGCCCACGCCCTTCCGCCGCGCCCTCGACCAGCCCGGGGATATCGGCGATCACGAGCTCGCGGCCGTCGCGCCGGACCACGCCAAGATGTGGCTCGAGGGTCGTGAACGGGTAGTTGGCGATCTTCGGCTTGGCTGCACTGACGCTCGAGATCAAGGTGGACTTGCCCGCATTCGGGAAGCCGACGAGCGCGGCATCGGCGAGGAGCTTCACTTCGAACCGCAACCAGCGCTCTTCGCCGTACTCACCTTGCTCGGCGAAGCTCGGCGCTCGGCGCGCGTTCGAGAGGAAGCGCGCGTTGCCGCGACCACCCCGTCCACCCAGCGCCGCTACGTACGAGTCGCCGTGGCCGACGAGATCGGCGAGCGGCGTGCCGTCGCGATCGCTGACCATCGTGCCCACCGGCACGACCACCACCAGGTCACCCCCGCGCTTGCCGTGGCGCTGCTTGCCGGCCCCGTGGGTCCCCGAATCGGCTCGCCGGTGCGGATGGTCGCGATACGCGAGCAGCGACGCGGCGTTGCGGTCGGCCAGCACGATCACATCGCCGCCCTTGCCGCCGTCGCCGCCGTCGGGTCCACCCTTGGGCACGTGGGCCTCACGCCGGAACGACATCGCGCCCGCGCCACCGTCGCCCCCACGCAAGTTGACCTGAACCTCGTCAACAAACGACGACTGCGCCATCAGATCAGGATACGAGTGAGGTCTCGGGCGCAGAGCGACAAAACGCGAAAGATCTTGACCTTGCCTTTGACCTTTGGGCACGGCCAGGCGGCGCTTTCGCCGCCTGGCACTAGGTGGGTGTGACGTCTACGAGCTTGCGGCCTTTGCGGCGACCGAACTGCACGACGCCGTTGGCTGTGGCGAACAGTGTGTCGTCGCCGCCGCGGCCGACGTTCTCGCCCGGGTGGAACTGCGTGCCGCGCTGACGCACGATGATCGAACCGGCGGTCACCTCGGTGCCCGAGTGGACCTTGACGCCGAGCCGCTGCGCTGCGGAGTCGCGGCCGTTGCGGGAGGAAGCCGCACCCTTCTTCTTCGACATGAGTCCAGCCTCGTCTTTCTTGGCCTAGCCCGGGGTGATCGACGTGATCTCGAGCAGCGAGTAGTGCTGGCGGTGACCCCAGCGGCGACGGTTGTTCGACTTCGGCTTGTACGTGAACCCGTTGATCTTCGGGCCCTTCGTCTCCTCCACAACCTTCGCCTTCACCGTGGCCTTGCCAAGCTCGCTGGGCGTGGCGAGCACCTTGGCGCCGTCGACGAGCAGGACTGGCGAGAGCTCGATCTCCCCGCCCGGGTCAGTGCCGACGCGCTCGACTTCGACGCGTTGGCCCGCCTCGACCTTGTACTGCTTACCGCCGGTGCGGATTACTGCATACATGCGCGTATCGCCTTCAAATCTCAGGGAAGCAGGAGAGCCTACTTCAGGTCGTCCAGCAGGGCTTCGTCGATGAGATAGCCACGGCCCGAACACTGCGAGCAAATGGCACTCACCGACTCGATGAGCCCCTCGGACACCCGCTTGCGGGTCATCTCGACCAGCCCGAGCTCCGAGACCTCGAAGACCTGCGTACGGGTCTTGTCGCGGGCCAGGGCGTCCCGAAACCCCTTCATGAGCGCGTCGCGGTTGGCCCGGATCTCCATGTCGATGAAGTCGATGACGATGATCCCTCCGATGTCGCGAAGCCGGAGATGGCGTGCGACCTCGTCGGCCGCTTCGAGGTTGTTGCGAAAGACCGTCTCCTCGAGGTTCGACTTGCCGACGTTCTTGCCGGTGTTGACGTCGACCACGGTGAGGGCCTCGGTGCGCTCGATCACGATCGACCCACCCGAAGGGAGCCACACCTTGCGGTCGAGCGCCTTGAGGAGCTGCTCGTGCACGTGGTGCTTTTCGAACAGCGCGATGCCCTCTTCAGCCTCGTCGTAGAACTCGACGCGATCAGCGAGCTCGGGCGCGATCGCCTCGACATACGCGTGAGCTTCCTCGAACAGCGCACGGTCGTCGATGAGCACCCCGCGGTACTCCTTCGTGAACTCCTCTCGGAGCAATCGGAGCGACAGGGTCGGCTCCTGGTAGAGCAAGCGAGCCGGCTTCGAACGCGCCGCCAGCGCGGAGATCTGCTCCCACTGCTCGCGCAGTCGGCGCACGTCGCGCTCGAGCTCCTCGGCCGTCGCCCCTTCGGCTGCGGTGCGCACGATGAGTCCGGCATCGGGTGGCCGCAGGTCTTCGAGCACGCGCCGCAAGCGCTTGCGCTCGTCGTCGGGCAATCGTTTCGAGATGCCGTACGTAGTCGGCTGACCCGGCACCATCACCACGAAGCGCCCGGCGAGGCTCACCTCTTGCGTGAGCCGCGCGCCCTTGGCGCCAATCGGGTTCTTCGTGACCTGCACCACGACCGACTGGCCGTTCTTGAGCAGACGCTCGATGCGGGGCTGCTTCTCCTCGACCTCGTCGGGGTCGTAGGCAACGTCGCCGCGGTAGAGCACGCCGTTCTTGGGCGTCCCGATGTCGATGAACGCCGCTTCCATGCCGGGCAACACGTTCTGCACCCGACCGAGATAGATGTTCCCGTCGATCGACAGGTCGGCATCGCGTTCGGCCGTGGCGACCTCGTGTTCCACGAGCACGCGTCCTTCGAGCAACGCGATGTGCGTGTGCCCGTCAGGTCGCACGTGGACGCACATCAGGTACCGACCCGCGGGGCGCCCCTTGCGCGTTCGGCCCCGCCGGCGCGCAAGTGCTTCCTCGTCGAGGTCCTCGAGCGCAACGGAGTCGTGCATGCCGAGATCGGCATGTACGACGTCGTCGCTGCGCCCCGACGTCCCGGTGGAACCGCCACCGCTCTTGTTCCGGCCCCGTCCGCCCCGGCGGCGACGCCGCCCAGGCTTGGCGGCCGGTGCCGCACCAGTAGCAGGCGCTGGTCGCGAGTCGCCGATCCTCGGCTTCGACGCCGGCGAGATCATGGGCAGTCCGGCGTCCTCGCGTGCGTCAGCCGCGATGTCGTCGGACGTGAGGCCGCGGTCGGCGGCTGCGTCGTTCCAGTCTTCCCCGGCCAGGTCGTCGGCGGCAGCTTGCAGGCCCGCCGAATCACCGGTTCCGGCGCCAGTACCGGCATTGGCGCCGGTGCCACCGGGCTTGCGGCGATTGCGCCCGCCCCGCGATCCGCGCCGACGGCGGCGCGGTGCGGTGGCATCCCCGTTGGGGGCGGATGCGTCAGGCGATGCGCCGGTCCGCGGTGTGGACGGCGTCTTCGCCGTCGTCTCGGAGGTGGTCGTCTCGGAGGACTTCGCCTCCGGAGTGGTCTCGTCGGTCATCGGTCAGTCCTTTGTTCGTCACGCGCAACAAAGTTGCACTGCGCGTTGCACGATCGGCTTCCAGCGGCTGTAGCCGCGCGCCGTCGCGCTCGATCCATTGATGGGTTCGCAGCACCCGGTCCTCTCCGACCCCACTCTTCGACGCCGCAAGCTCGCGGAGCGCAATGAGGAGGTCGGCGGGGCGAAGGCCACGAGGACGCGTGTTGACTTCTGCATGCACCACAGGCACCTCGTCGTCAATGTGCATGACAAGGCTCCGGAGTGCGGGGCGGAGATCCTCGACCACGTCGCGTCCCTTGCGCGTCGTCGAGATCGGAAGTACATCGGCTGCCAACGCGCGCCCGATCGCGTCAGCGAGCACGGCCGAATCGAGATCAGCCAGGCGAAGCTGGAGCTCGACACTCTCGACCGACTCTTGGAGCGATGGCGCGCGCTCGGTGAGCTCGCACGCGCCGGTGACGTCGATGCCCTCGGGCAGGGCAGCAGAGATTCGAGCAGGGAGCCCGTCGACGTCGACGGGATCAGCAAGGTCGAGGTCGAGGTACTCGGCGATGCTCTCGTGACCGGTGCCGAGTGCCAACCCGAAGCTCACCTTCGGTCTCGGCGAAAAGCCTTGCGTGAACATGAGCGGGAGCTGCTCGATCCGGAACGCCCGCTCGAATGCTCGAGCCACATCGCGATGCGACGCGAAGCGCACCTTGCCGAGCTTGGTGAACTGCAACCGCACGGGAAGTCCGTCGCTGCCTCTCAT
>JANOHN010000208.1:0-1955 GCA_031406505.1 Acidimicrobiia bacterium
CTTCGCCGAGGACCTGCCCGACCCCGACATGCTGACCTTCGAGGATGACGCGACGGTGCTGCTCTGCGTCGGGACGTTCGAGCCTCGCAAGGCGCAGGCTGCTCTGGCCGTGGCGTTCGCCGAAGTCGCCGAGGAGCATCCCCGAGCGGTCCTGGCGCTCGTCGGTGACGTCGGTGGGCCGTACTCGCTCGCGTTGCACGCGCTCGTCGACGACCTGAACCTGCGCGACCGGGTCAGGCTCGAGCCGGTGGTGACCGACCCCTACCCGTGGTACCTCGCGGCTGACGCGTTCGTGCTCGCATCGGACGTCGAGTCGATGCCGCGGGCGCTGCTCGAAGTCATGGGGTTCGGGACTGCTGTGGCGGCTGCGGCCGCATGGGGGGTGCCAGAGCTCGTAGTGCACGGAGAAAACGGATTGTTGTTCACGCCACGCGACCTCCGAGCCGCCGCTGACGCGCTACGGGCCCTTCTCGATCTCTCGCCCCAGCGCCGACTCGAGCTCGGTCGCTCGGCCGCCCGCACCGTGCGCGAAAAGCACGACGTCGCCGGGTACGTGGCGGCGTACCGCCGACTCCTTCGCGACCTGGTCGGCGACCAGACACCGCAGCCGACCGTGCGGACGTCGTGAACGCGCCCGAGCCGTTGCTCCCGCTGACGGTCGTCATCGCGACCCGCTTCAAGCATGCTCAGGTGGAGCACGTCCTCGATGCCATCTGGCCCCAGATCGATGCGGTCGGCGGCGAGGTCGTGGTGGTCTCCGGCGCCGGGGAGATGGTGGCGACACCCCGTGGCGTACGTTGGCTAGGGGTCGACACCGACAATCTGTTGCTGCTGCGGTCCATCGGCGTGCGGTCGGCGCGCGGCACGATCGTGGCGATGGCGGAAGATCACTCGGTGCCTCGCCCGGATTGGTCGAAGGCTGTGCTGCGCGCCCATGCCGAGCACCCGGGCGCGCTCGCGCTGTCGGGTTGCTTGATGAATGGCACGGATCGTCGGACTGCGGCGCGCACGAACTTCCTGTCTTTCGGTTCGCCGTTCATGGCACCGCTGCCGTCGGAGCCGCCTCATCGTCCGCCGCCGATCAGCGTGGTCTCGTTCAAGCGCGCGGCGATCGTCGACCTCGACGACGAGCCCGGGACGCTCGAAGCGATCGTGCTGCCGCGGCTGTTCACCGCAGGACAGATCGTGGCTGACGAGCGAATCGTTGTCGACCATTATCAGGACGTCACCTTCCGGTGGGCGATCCGGAACGCTTTCTGCGGGGGGCGTGCCACTTACGGATACGCCCGTGCTCGCCTCGATGCACGAGGACGACGCGAGGTCGTGCGTTGGGTCGTCAAGCACGTCCACTCCAACACCTGGCGAGAGGCGAGATCCCGCGTCGGATCGGGCCCGCGCGCATGGCGCGACCTCGCGATGATCGGGCTCCTCGGCGTCGCAACCGCTGGCGGTGGAGTGGTGGGCACGCTCGCCGGCCCGGGGCGGTCGCCCTCGGTGATGGCCTGAGAGGCTTCGCCCGCGTGTCGAAGGAGGCCCACCGGGTGCGGCGTCGGTGGCGCCGGTGGTGGCCATCGGTCATCAACCCGATCGTGGTGGACCCGGCCTTCACCGGCTGAGTCGGATGCAGTGGGTTTGGCGCCCCCGGCAGGATTCGAACCTGCGCACACGGTTTAGGAAACCGATGCTCTTTCCCCTGAGCTACGGGGGCGGGGCCGGTCGACGACGCCACGCTCGAGGTTCGGAGCCGTCGACCAGGACACGATCGTACGGCGTGCGCATCGGCTGACCGGGGTGGCAGCATGAGACCCGTTCATCCCCGAGAGGAGCCGTCATGCCCATCAACCCCGACGCCGTCGGCACCACCAGCGACCCTGGTGAGGCCGAGTGGGGCTCGTTCGACTGCATGCTCTACGCAGTCGGTGTCGGCGCGGGCATCACCGACCCGACCGGCTTCG
>JANOHN010000212.1:0-11938 GCA_031406505.1 Acidimicrobiia bacterium
GCCGCAAGCCGTGCTTTCGGTCGCACTCGACCGTGACCCATCGCACGTCGCCCGCGCCGAGCTCGGCATGACGGATGGCCATCCAGTACGAGCCGTAGACGCGGTCCCATCCCTGCGCGTTGATGGCGGCGTTCAGCGCGCTCGCGTCGGCGCCGGGCGTGACATTGCGGGTGTCCCACCACGTGTTGGCATTGGCCGCGACCACACCGACGACGAACACCGCGACCGCGACCGCGGCCGCAGCTCCGACTCGGCCGCGCAGTTGGTCCACCGCGAGCGCGGCGAGGCCGAGCAGCGTGATCAGCGCAACCGACAGGTACCGCCCGATGACGAACTTGGGGTCGTCGACCAGGTTCGTCATGGTGACCGCGCCGAGATCGGCGACGAGCGCGACCACGAGCGTGCGTGCGAGCAGCGATGAGCGCGCCCAGCTGCGAACCACGAGCACGGCGCCCGTGATGCCGAGACCGACGAGGGCCAAGCGGAGCCATGCGAGCGCGAGGTCGTCGAGCGCCGAGGCAGTGAGGTCGGAGCCGTTGACTCCGAGCACGCGGACGAGCTCGTCTACAACCGCGCGCATGCGATCCGGCACGTCGCCCGCCGAGGTGATGAACCGGCGCCCGTTCCCCACTGGGACCGCGCTGAGGTCGATCAGCTCGAGCGCCCGGCGGAACAGCCAGGCGAGCGCGGCCGATCCGGCGAGGACGGCCAGCACGAAGCGCGTGCCGATGCGGCGCGCCGGCACGAGGAGATCGCTCGCGGCCACCACTGCCGCGGGCAGCGCCACGAGGTAGAGGACGAATGGATCGGAGAGCCAGAGCAGTGCGAATGCCGCGACGACCAGCGCAAACCGTGCCGTGCGCATCCGATCGGGTGCGGTCTCGCGCCCGAGCCACGCGACCCCGAGCACGGCGAGCCCCAGCTCGAGTGAGCGCGAGTTCGGGTTGAAGAGGAACACCTCGTCCCACGTGATCGCGGTCCACGTGGCCGTCAGCGCAAGCACTGCGATCGTGGCCGCGCGCATCGGCCGGCGCACGACCCCGCCCACGAGCAACGCACCTGCGAACGCGGCCCCGGCGGCCACGTTCAGGACCATCGACGCAGCAACCACGCCGCGTTGGCCGTCGACGCCGATCGCGTCCAGGAGGAGGTAGAGCGGGAACCGAGACAAGAAGAGGTCTTCGGAGATCCACGCCTGGCCGTGGCCCTGATGCACCCAGATGTGGAGCAGGCGCTGCCATGCGTAGTAGTCGGAGTTCCCGTCGAGCGACCACCCCACCGCGCCGACGCCGACGACCATCGCAACCGCCATGATCCCGAGCGCGAGTACCAACAGCCGACGATCGGCGCGCACCGTGTCACCGGATCCATCCGATGGGGGCGTGCCCGATGACGCGAGGAGGTCGTTCGAGGATGTCGCGATGCCGAGACTGTACTGAGCAGGTCGCTCAGCCAGTGCTCGAAAGGCCGGCCGCGGCGGCCGCGTCAAGGTGACGCTGCCATGCCCAACGAGCGGCGTCGTGGCACACGGTCGGGTGGTACCCGGTGGCGAAGAGCACGCGTTCCACGTGGTCGAGGTCGTCGCCCTGCTCGAGCAGCGCGAGGGCGACGCGGCGAGCGCGCCGCCGCGCTTCGGCGTGCGGAGGCTCAGCGAGTGCCACCTCGGTCCATTGCGCGTGGGCCGTGCGCAACGAGCCGGGCAGGCGGCGCAGATGACGCGTCGGCAGTGGCGGCAGGCTGCGGCGCACCGCCACGGTCCCACGTCCGTCGGAGCAGGCGAGGTCGAACGACTCGAGGCGTACGAGGCTGCGCACGATGGGCGAAGAGCTGCCGGCGCGCTCGCCGAGCCCGAGTGCTTGTGACGCCTCGGCGACCGGAAGCTCGATCGAACCGTTGCGCTCGTCGAAGCGCGCCGCGAGATGGCGGAGCAACAGCAACGCGGTGGGTCCCAGCGTGGGGAGCCAGAATGTCTCGGCGTAGATCGAGCGAGGGTCGTGGCCGACGGGGTCGATCACGGGGTCAGGCCAAGGCTGGATGGTGAGGCTGGTGGGCATGCGGTCTCCGTGGGACGGTGCCGGAACGGCGGACGCGGAAGTCGGGGCTCGACCCGTCCTGCCTCTGCTCGTGACGGGCCGCGCGTCACGCGGTCAGGTTGTGTCCGGCGGACCCCATCGGTGCATGTCGGGACGCACGCCCCACATCGCCGCGTCTTGTGGCCGACCGAACAGGTAGCCCTGGCCGTACTCGCACCCGAGCGCGCAGAGCTCCTCGAGCTGCTCGGTGGTCTCGATACCTTCACCGACCGCGCCCATCTCGAGCGCGTGGGCGAGGCTGACGATCGCGGCGCAGATTGCCGTGTCCTCCGGGTCGCGCCCGAGCCCGTCGACGAACGTCTTGTCGATCTTGAGTGAGTCGATGGGGAAGCGCTTGAGGTACGACATCGACGAGTACCCCGTGCCGAAGTCGTCGACGGCGAGGCGCACACCGAGCGCACGCAACGCGAGCAGCGATGCGATCGTCGCCTCGGCGTCGCTCATCAACGCGCTCTCCGTGAGCTCGAGCCACACGGAGTCAGGGCGTACGCCCGTTGCCCGCAGCACTCCGGCGACGTCGCCGGGGAGGGTGGGCTCCGAGAGCTGGCGCGCCGCGAGATTCACGCTCATCGTGATGTCGGCGCCCTGCTCGTGCCACCAGGCGAGCTGGCGGCATGCGGCCTCGAGCACCCACAGCCCCATCGGGACGATGAGACCGGTCTCCTCGGCCAGGCCGATGAACTCGTTCGGGCCGACGAGGCCGCGTTCGGGGTGCTCCCACCGGACCAGGGCCTCGAAGCCAGTGATGCGATTGCTGTCGAGGCGCACGACCGGCTGGTAGTGCAACCGCAGCTCGTCACGCTCCAGCGCACGCCGCAGCTCGTTGCCGGTGCGAAAATGCTGCGCGACCTGATCGTGCGCGTCCGACGCATAGCACTCGGTCCGGTCCCGGCCTTCGTCCTTCGCCTGGTGCATCGCCGCGTCGGCGTTGCGAAGCAACGTCTCGGCCGTCTCCATCTCCCCGGTCGCGAATGCGATCCCGACGCTCGCGGTCACGAACACCTCGCCTTCGGTGAGGAGCACGGGCTTCGAGATTGCCTCGACCAGTCGGGCCGCGACGGCGCGCGCGGCGGACTCGTCGGTGACTCTGTCGCACAGCACGGTGAACTCGTCGCCCTCGAACCGCGCCACCATGTCGTTCGGGCGGGTCGTGGAGCGGAGTCGATCGGCAATCGTCATCAAGAGCCGATCGCCCGCGGGATGTCCAAGGCTGTCGTTGATGACCTTGAACCGGTCGAGGTCGATGAACAGCACCGCGATGCGCTCGTGACTCTCGGGCTGCGACAGTGAGGTCTGGAGCTGTTCGAGGAACATCGAACGGTTGGGAAGACCTGTGAGTGGGTCGTGCGCGGCCTGGTGGGCCAGCAATCGACCGCGCTCCTGGTGGTCGCTGGTGTTCTCGACGTGCGTGACGAGGTACAGCGGTTCGCCATCGTGCGATCGGACGACCGACGACGACACCGTGGTCGCCAATGGACGGCCGTCGGCGTGCACCCACCGTTGCTCCACGCGGTCGCCCACGCCGTAGCCGTCGGCCGCCATGCGGAGTGCGGCCATGGCCGCGTCGCGATCCTCGTGGTGCGCGAGCGCCACGAGCGACACGCCGTCGAGCGCTTGTTCGTCCATGCCGAGCATCTGGGCGAGGGAGCGGTTCGCGCGTACGACGCGTCCGTCGAGCGTGGTCAACGCCGCGCCGGTGGGTGACTGGTCGAAGGTGGCATGGAACCGAGCCCGCACTTCGTGCAGCGCGCCTTCGACGATCCGTTGCTCGGTCACGTCACGCACGGTCAGCACGATCCCCTCGACGGCTGGCTCGACCATCCGGTTCGTGGCCACGACCTCAACGGTGCGCCACGTGTCGTCTCGATGATGGAGCCGAACCTCGACTCGCGTCGTCGCGCCCGGATGATCGAGCTCGGTGCGAGCCGCCGCGACCACACGCTCGCGATCGCTCGGATGCACGAGGTCGAGCAGCAAGGTTCCGAGAAGCGCGGCGACTGGCCGTCCGAGGACGCGTTCGGTTGCCGGACTCGCGTATGAGAGCCGACCTTCGCCGTCGACGATGGCGACGACCACGTCGGTGTCGGACAGCAACGCGTGGAGACGAGCCTCGCTGCGGCGGAGTCGCACGCCCGCGGTCTCATCGACCTGCCGATGTCTACGGCCAGAGAGCTCGATCCCCATCCCGACAGGTGATCGACATTTTCGGGCACCGGTCTGAAGTTCGTGCCGAAAGGCCCTGGGTCTAGGTGCCGAAAGCCTCGAGGATGCGTTCGGCGGCGACCGTGGGCGGGATCCGGCCGGCGACGACGTCGGCCTCGAGCCGGGCCGCAGCTTGCGACGCCGCCGGATCGAGGCGCAGCCGTTCGAGGAGCCCGGCCGCGACCTCGGACCACATCCATGCGGTGGCCTGTCCGGCCCGACGGGCGCTCAGCTCGCCGGCGTCCTCGAGCACGCGGCGGTGCTGCTCAACTGCACCCCAGCATTCATCGATGCCGCGCCCTTCGAGCGCGGAGCACAGCACGACCGTCGGTGTCCACGGCGGCGTCTTCGGCCGGATGAGGTGCAACGCATTCGCGTAGTCGGCGGCCGTCGACGCCGCCGCAGCCGCGAGATCACCATCTGCCTTGTTCACCACCACGACGTCGGCGAGCTCCATGATCCCGCGCTTGATCCCTTGCAGCTCATCGCCACCGCCGGGCGCGATCAGCAGCAAGAAGCAATCGACCATCCCCTCGACAGCCACCTCCGACTGCCCGACCCCCACCGTCTCGACGAGCACCACGTCGAACCCCGCCGCCTCGCACAGCAACAACGCCTCACGAGTGCGCCGCGCCACACCCCCCAACGTTCCGCCCGTCGGCGACGGTCGCACGAACGCCTCGGCGCGCCGAGTGAGCTCCTCCATCCGCGTCTTGTCGCCGAGGATCGACCCCCCCGACCGGGTGCTCGACGGATCCACCGCCAACACCGCAACCCGCTTCCCCGCGTCGACAAGGTGCAACCCCAACACCTCGATCAACGTCGACTTTCCAGCCCCCGGCGCCCCAGAGATCCCCACGCGCACAGCACCGCCAGTCCGCGGCATCAGCTCCGTGAGCAAAGCGTCCGCCTCCTCGCGGTGATCCGCCCTCGTGCTCTCAACCAGCGTGATCCCGCGCGCAAGCGCGCGCCGGTCGCCATCAGCAATCTGCGTCGCGAGCTCGCTCACGGTTGCAACACCTCGCGAAGAATGAGATCGGAGACGCGCTGCGGGGGGACGTCTGATGTCGCTGTCGGGACTGTCAGCGCCGCGCAGCGGCGCTGGGAGGCGGGCGGTGGGGTCCCGACAGCGATGTCAGGCGATCCCCCCGCCCCAACCCGAGCCGAGGGGACGGAGAGACTCACGCGTGACGCGGAAGCGCGGCGAGCACCGTGGACGCCGCAGTGGCGATGTTGGTGCCGGGCCCGAACACCGCGGCGACACCAGCATCCTTGAGGAACTCGTAGTCGCCCGGCGGGATCACCCCACCGACGACGACGACGATGTCGTCGCCACCCTGCTTGCGGAGCTGCGCGATGAGGTCCGGAACCAGCGTCTTGTGCCCGGCAGCCTGGCTGCTCACTCCGACGACGTGCACGTCGTTCTCGACGGCATCGCGTGCCGCCTCTTCGGGCGTCTGGAAGAGCGGGCCGACGTCGACGTCGAAGCCGAGGTCGGCGAACGCGGTGGCGATCACCTTGGCGCCGCGGTCGTGGCCGTCTTGGCCCATCTTCACCACGAGGATGCGCGGGCGCCGTCCCTCGGTCTTCGCGAACTTCTCGACCTGGCTGCGGGCCTGCTCCCACTCCTGGTCGCCCTCGGCGGCGCTCCCGTACACACCTGAGATGGTACGGACCGTTGCGCGGTGACGGGTGAACACCTCCTCGAGCGCGTCGGAGATCTCGCCCACGGTGGCGCGGGCCCGGCTCGCCTCGACGCACAGCTCGAGGAGGTTGGCGTTGCCGCGCGCCCCTGCGGTGAGTGCATCGAGCGCAGCGGTGCACGCAGCAGAGTCGCGCGTTGCGCGCAGCTTCTCGAGCCGAGCTATCTGCGACTCACGCACTGCAGTGTTGTCGACCGTGCGGATGTCGACCGCTGTCTCCTCGGCGAGTCGGTACTTGTTGACACCGACGATCACGTCGCCGCCACCGTCGACGCGGGCTTGACGTCGCGCCGCGGCCTCTTCGATACGAAGCTTTGGCATCCCCGACTCGACCGCTTTGGTCATGCCGCCGAGCGCCTCGACCTCTTCGATGAGCGTCCAGGCGTGCTTCGCAACCGAGTCGGTGAGGGCTTCCACGTAGTACGACCCACCGAGGGGGTCGACCACGTGGGTGACACCGGTCTCCTCGGCGAGGATCAGCTGGGTGCTGCGAGCGACGCGCGCGGCGAAGTCGCTGGGCAGTGCGAGCGCTTCGTCGAACGAGTTGGTGTGGAGACTTTGGGTTCCACCGAGCACAGCGGCCAACGCTTCGTAGGCCGTGCGCACGATGTTGTTGTACGGGTCTTGCTCGGTGAGCGAGACGCCCGACGTTTGGCAATGCGTGCGCAGCATGAGCGACCCGGGCTTCTTCGCGCCCAGCTGGCGCATGCCCCGTGCCCACAGAAGGCGGGCCGCACGCAGCTTGGCCACCTCCATGAAGAGGTTCATGCCGATGCCGAAGAAGAAGGACAGGCGCCCGGCGAACTCGTCGATGTCGATCCCGCGCTCTGTGACCGCGCGCACATACTCCAAGCCGTCGGCGATGGTGAACGCGAGCTCCTGCACGGCCGTCGCGCCGGCTTCGAGCATGTGGTAGCCGGAGATCGAGATTGAATTGAACTTCGGCATGTTCTTCGCCGTGTACTCGATGATGTCGGCGACGATCCGCATGCTCGGCTCGGGTGGATAGATGTATGTGTTGCGGACCATGAACTCTTTGAGGATGTCGTTCTGGATGGTGCCGCCGAGCTGGTCCCGCGACGCGCCTTGTTCCTCGCCCGCGACGATGTAGCCCGCGAGCACAGGGAGCACCGCGCCGTTCATTGTCATCGAGACGGTCATCTTTTCGAGCGGGATGCCGTCGAAGAGGATCTTCATGTCCTCGACGGAGTCGATCGCGACACCGGCCTTGCCCACGTCACCGACGACGCGCGGGTGGTCGCTGTCGTAGCCCCGGTGCGTGGCGAGATCGAAGGCGACCGACAGTCCCATCTGCCCGCCGGCGAGGTTCTGCCGATAGAAGGCGTTCGACTCCTCCGCCGTCGAGAACCCCGCGTACTGGCGGATCGTCCACGGACGGTTGGCGTACATCGTCCCCCGCACGCCCCGCACGAATGGCTCGAACCCCGGGAGCCCCCCCACCGTCTCGAGCCCCTCGAGGTCGGCCTCCGTGTACAGAGGCCTCACCGGGATCCCCTCAGGCGTCTCCCAGGTCAGCTCCCCTACGTCGCCCTTCACCTCTTTGTCGGCTAACGCTTTCCAGTCCTGCTTCGATGGTCGCGCTCGCTCGGCGCCGGGATACCCGTCGCCGCCCTTTGGGACGCTCGGCTGCTCCTCGATGCTCGGCACGCCACCAACGGTAGAGGGGCGGTCGGGCGCGCAGCGACCTGAGCCCCCCGCCCTGTGGGGCTGGAGTTGTTCAAGTGACCCCTGGATATGGTCGACAGAACGCGCGAGACTGCCGGGGCGGGCGGTCGACGGGCACCTTGACCGCTGTAGTGAGGAACCCCCCACGTATGCGACGCCTCCTGATCCTCCCCGCCGCCCTGCTCGTGCTGCTTGGTGGGCCCGTGCTGGCGTTGGAGAGCACCGCGCCGCCGCAGGCGACCACCGACGAGGTCGCGGTCGCTCCGGCCGGTCAGACCGTCTCCGAGGGCTGGGAGTCGGCGCCGACACCCGTGGACGCAAACCTCGTCGGCGTCACGTGGGACGGCGACCCCAACGCCGAGTTCACGGTTGAGGTCCGTGGCGCCGATGGTGTCTGGACCACACCCACGGAGGTGGGAACCGAAGCCGACAACCAAGCCGAGTCAGGCACCCAAGACGCCGTAGGCACCGCTGCGGTCACCGGCAGCGTCTCCGAGCCGGTCTGGGTGGGTGAGAACGTCGACGCGGTGCGCGTCGTGCTCGTCGGTGGCGAGGCGAAGAACGTGACCCTCGCGACGGTGAATGCCGAATCGGCGACCGTGCCATCTGGCTCAGCCGGCGCGCTCTCCAGCTTGCTCTCGAACGCGACCGGAGCGACGCGCTACGTGTTCGCGGCCGTGCTCTTCGCAGTGGCAGGTCTGCTGATCGCGATCGCCTTCGGCTTCTCGCCGTGGCGGCGGTGCTCTCGGCGCACGCTCGCGTTCGTCGTGCTCGGCGTTGTCGTGCTGGCCGCCTGTACCCCGTTGCCACCCGCGCCTCCGGCCGGAGGTGGGGGCGGTGGTGGCGGTGCCGGTGGGGCGGGGCTCGAGCTCGTGCCTGGGCTCCCTGACGGCACGGTGCAACCCGCGATGTACACGCGCGCGACGTGGGGGGCGCAGCCGTTCGGCACCGGACCCGTCGCGTGTCCGGCGGGTCCGGAGTACGCACCCAAACTGAAGTTCGCGGTCGTCCACCACACGGTGAACAACAACAACTACTCGGCTGCCCAGAGCGCGTCGATGGTGCGCGGGATCCAGGCGTACCACATGAACACGAACGGGTACTGCGACATCGCCTACCACTTCGTCGTCGACCGGTTCGGCCAGATCTTCGAGGGGCGCGACGGTGGAATCGCGCAGCCGGTGATCGGTGGGCACGCCGGTGGCTTCAACACGGGCTCCACGAGCGTGGCGCTGCTCGGCGACAACAGCAGCACCTTGCCCACGAACGCGCAGTGGAACTCCGTCGTGCACCTGTTGCGGTGGCGCCTGAGCATCGGAGGCGTCGATCCGGCGGCAGGTTTCGGCACCGTGGTGGGGTCGTCGCCGTGCAACTGCCAGCGGTGGCCCGTGGGAACCAGCGTCTTCTTCTCGAGTGCGATCGTCGGTCACGGCGATGTCGACTTCACGGCTTGCCCGGCGACGGTCCTCCAGAACATGACGCTGCTGCGCCAGCAGGTGCAGATGGGCATCGTGATGCCCGCGCCTCCGACCACGACCAGCACGAGCACGTCGACGTCAACCTCGACGAGTACGTCGACCAGCACGACCACGACAACGGTGCCCCCGACCACGACCACGACCTGACGCGTGCCCGCGCTCAGCGCGGGCCCGCTGGGTGATCAGGTCGGCCGGTCAGCTCGCCTTCGAGAGCGGTGCGGCCGCTTCCAGGGCGGCCCGAGCTGCGGCCACGCCTTCGCGCCCCACTTGCCGGGTGGACGAGTCGAGGCGCCACTGGGTGTGCCACCGGACCTGGCGTCCTCGAGCGTTCGCGACCACCCGACCTCGCGGCTTGGGGCGACGGGCTGGACGGTCCTCGGGGGGCTCCACCAAACGGAGCTGCGTGCTCATGTCAGGAGTATCCCCTGGGGGTATGACATCTATTCCCGGACATCGGGCACATTGCCGAGGCGTTGGGCGTTCAGGACCACATCAGCACACCCGTAGACTTTCTGGCCGTGCCTCAACCGCCTTCGACCTACCTCGACCACGCTGCGAGCACGCCGATGCGGCCCGAGGCGCTGGCCGCCATGGCCCCGTTCCTCGTCGATTCCTTCGGGAACCCCTCGGGCGCTCATCGCGCGGCACGCGAAGCCAAGACGGCACTCGAGGAAGCCCGCGAGGTCATCGCCGCGGGGCTGGGTGCGACCCCGGCGGAGATCGTGATCACCGGGGGTGGCACCGAAGCCGACAACCTGGCAGTGATCGGCGCGGCCCGCGCCGCCCGGTCGGACGGTCGGGGCGATGGCGTGGTGACCACCCAATTCGAGCACAAGGGCGTGCTCGCGCCGTGCGAGCGGCTGCAGCGAGACGGCTTCCGGGTGCATCGCGTTCGGATAACCGACGGCGGTGTGGTTGATCTCGATGCCCTGGTCGACTCGCTCGACGAGCGCACCGTCGTCGTGTCGGTGATGCTCGTGAACAACGAAGTCGGCACCGTGCAACCGCTCGCGGAGGTTGCCGCGCTCGTTCGCGAGCACGCACCGCGGGCAGTGCTGCACACCGACGCGGTGCAGGGGGTTCCGTGGCTCGACATCGCGACAGCGACCGCGCCGGCGGATCTCGTCTCGATCTCGGCGCACAAGTTCGGCGGGCCGAAGGGCACCGGCGCGCTCGTGGTGCGCGGGAAGGTGGCAATCGAGCCGCTGATCGAAGGCGGCGGTCAGGAGCGAGGGCTGCGCGCCGGGACCGTCAACGTTGCCGGCGCAGTGGCCATGGCCGCCGCGCTGCGCGTCACCGGCGAGCAGCGCGACCACGAGATCGTGCACGCGGGTCGGTTGCGCGATCGACTCGTAGCAGGACTACGCACAGCGGTCCCAGAGTGCTTCTTCAACGGCGATCCCGCGCGCAAGGTTGCGGGGAACTGCCACGTCGGGTTCCCGGGCGTCGAAGCGGAGACCCTCCTCGTCGCGCTCGACCGCCTGGGCGTGCTCGCCGCCGCCGGTTCTTCGTGCTCATCGGGGGCAACCGAGCCTTCGCACGTGCTCGCCGCGATGGGACTGCCTCGGGAGCGAGCGCTGGCATCGATCCGGCTCAGCCTCGGCTTTGCGTCGACCGACGTCGATGTGGACACCGCGCTTGCAGTGATCCCCGCCACCATCGATCAGCTCCGGGCCATGCCCGCCGCTTCATGAACGTCTTGGTGGCGATGAGCGGCGGGGTGGACTCCTCGGTCGCGGCTGCGTTGCTGCTCGATGCCGGGCACGACGTCACCGGTGTCACGCTCCGCTTGTGGGGCGGTGCCACCGACTCCGGATGCTGCAGCGTCGGCGATGTGGAAGACGCGCGCCGAGTCGCGGCCCAGCTCGGCGTGTCGCACTACGTGTTCAACCTCGCGGAGCACTTCGACGAGAGCGTGGTGGGTCCGTACGTGGAGGGTTACGCGGCCGGTCGCACGCCGAACCCGTGCGTCGAATGCAACCGCTCCATCAAGTTCGGTGTGCTCCTCGGCCGGGCTGATGCGCTCGGGTTCGACGCGGTGGCAACCGGCCACCACGCGCGGGTGCAGCGTGATCCTCAAGGTGGGTTTCAGCTCTTGCGCGGGCTCGACGCCGCCAAGGACCAGTCGTATGTGCTCTACATGCTGGGGCAGTCCCAGCTCTCCCGGGTGGTGCTGCCGGTCGGCGAGCTCACCAAGACCGAGGTCCGCACGCACGCGGCGCGTCTCGGGCTCCGCACGGCCGAGAAGCCGGAGAGCATGGATGTGTGCTTCGTGGCACGCGATCAGCGTCGCCAGTTCCTCGACGAGCGGGCGCCGGGTCGACCGGGTCGTATCGTCGATGTCGACGGCGCGCCGCTGGCGTGTCACGACGGTGTCGCGCACTTCACCATCGGGCAACGCCGAGGCCTGGGGGTGTCCGCCGGCGAGCGGCGCTACGTCGTCGACGTGGACGCGGCGAGCGCCACCGTCACGATCGGACGTCGTGAAGACCTCTTGCGGACCGAGATCCCGGTGCGCGACCTCACGTGGGTCCGGGAGCCCGTTGGCGCGGAGCGCGATGTGAAGGTGCAGGTTCGGGCGCATGGTGAGCCCGTGCGCGGCAGGGTCGTCGCGCCCGACCGCGTCGTCCTGCACGATGCTCAGCCGCGCGTGGCTCCCGGTCAGGTGGTTGCCTTCTACGACGACGACGCGCTCGTGGGCGGTGGCATCGCGGCCTGACGGTCGTCAGCGAGTCTCGACTCAGCGGGGCTCGACGCGGACGCGTCGCGCCAGGGC
>JANOHN010000213.1:0-3360 GCA_031406505.1 Acidimicrobiia bacterium
CGCGGCGGCGCTCAGCCCGCGGCGGTTCAGCTCGTAGCCGACGTCTCCACGCCCGCGAACGTGCGGCGATAGGCCAATGGCGTCGTGTGCACGATCCGCTGGAAGTGCATGCGCAGCGTGGCGGCCGACCCGAACCCCACCTGCATCGCGATCCGCTCCACCGAGAGCTCGGTGGTCTCGAGGAGCTGCTGGGTGGCCAGCACCCGCTGGCGCAGCAACCACTGGTGTGGCGTGGTGCCCACCACCATCCGGAACTGCCGGGCGAACGACCGCGGGCTCATGAGACTGCGCGTCGCGAGCTCGGCGACCGTCAGCGGCTCGTCGAGGTGCTCAAGCGCCCAGTCGAGCGTGTCCCGGAACGGGTCGGAGCCGGCCTCGGCGGCGACGGGCGTCTCCACGTACTGGGCCTGACCACCGTCGCGGTGGGGCGGCACCACCAGGCCGCGAGCCACATGGTTGGCCACGTCGGCACCATGGTCGAGCCGCACCACGTGCAGGGCGAGGTCGAAGCTCGCGGCCGCGCCGGCCGACGTCAGCACCTGGCCGTCGTCCACGTAGAGCACGCCGGGGTCGACCCGCACGGAGGGGTGCGCCGCGGCCAGGGCGTCGGCCGTCTGCCAGTGCGTCGTGGCCGGGCGGCCGTCGAGCACGCCCGCGGCCGCGAGGAGAAAAGTGCCGGTGCAGAACGAGAGCATCCGGGCGCCGCGCTCGTAGGCGGCCCGCAGAGCCACGAGCACGTCGTCGGGCGCATGGGCCCCGAACTCGCCGCCCCACGGCATGGCGATCACCGTGTCGGCGTCGGCCAGCGCATCGAGCCGGTGCGGAATGGCCACCGGGAGCCCGTACGCCGTTGAACCCGTCCCCGGGCTCGTCGACGTGCAGATCCGCAGCTCGTACCAGGGGTCGGCGAGCTCGGGGCGGTCGATGCCGAACACCTCGATGGCCGCGGCGAGCTCGAGCAGGCTCGGTTCGGCCGGGACGACGGCGACGACGAGATGGCGACGCCCCGGAACGGTGCTCCGGGCCATGGCAGGATCCTAGTGCCTACCGGCATTCGTGCCAAAGGCAGTTTCTACGCGTCACACCGCAAACCTGCCAGGCGGCAGGATCGCCGCGGATGCGGACCGGGCCCGGCCCCGCCCGTCAGGAGCCGATGCCGTGGTCGCGCAGGATCTCGTTGAGGCGTGCCTTGTCCGACCGCTCGCCCTCCTCGAGCCTGCGCATGATCAACGCGCACGGCAGATAGAACTCCCCGCCGGGGAACGTGCGCGGCCGCATGGCCTGCACGACGATGCACCACGGCGGCACCACGCCCCGACCCACTTCTTCACCGGTCTGCGCGTCGATCACCGGGATGCCGGGGTTCAGGATCACGCCCTCCCCGAGCACGCTCCCCCGCCCGACACGCGCTCCCTGGGTGACCATGCTCCGTGAGCCGATCAACACGTCGTCTTCCACGATGACGGGCGCGGCTTGGGGCGGCTCGAGCACGCCACCGATCCCCACTCCACCCGAGAGATGCACCCGCTCGCCGATCTGCGCGCACGACCCGACGGTGGCCCACGTGTCGACCATCGTCTCCGCGCCTACGCGGGCCCCGATGTTCACGTAGCTCGGCATCATCACCACACCCGGACCGAGGTACGAACCCCACCGGGCCGACGACCCGGGCACGGCCCGCACCTTGGCCGCCTGGTAGTCGTGCTTCAACGGGATCTTGTCGGCGTACTCGAACGGCCCGAGCTCGATCGTCTCCATCTTCGAGAGACGGAAGAGGAGGAGGATCGCCTGCTTCAGCCACTGGTGCACCACAACCTCGCCGTCGACGATCTCGGCAACGCGAGCCTCGCCGGTATCGAGCAGCTCGATCGCCTCGTGCACCACCGCGCGCGCTTCGTCCTCCGGCATCACCGCCGCCAGGTCGTCGCGCCCGTCCCACAACGCAGTGATCGTCTCGGCCAGATCGCTCACGAACGTGCCTCCAGTCGTCGGGTGGTCAGCTCCACGTGCTCGTCGGTGATGCTCAGGGCAACGCGCACGTGGCGATCGCCCGCCGCACCGTAGAGGGAACCCGGCGCCACGAGCAGACCCGTCGCCGCCAGGCGTGCGGCGATCGACCAGCCGTCTTCCTCGCCCCTCGCGGCACGGAGCCAGAGATAGAAGGCCGACGGTCCCCCGTCGTGCACCACACCCCACGATTCGAGCGCGGGGAGGAGCTGCGCCCGGCGCTGCGCGTATCGCGCTCGCTGCGCGTCCACGTGCCCGTCGTCTCCGAGCGCGGCCGCGGCGGCGGCTTGCACGGGTGCGGGCACCATGAGGCCCGCGTGCTTGCGCACCTCGCCGAGATATCCCACGAGGCCCAGATCGCCGGCCACGAACCCAGCCCGCAACCCCGCCATGTTCGAGCGCTTCGACAACGAGTGCACCGCGAGCACACCATCGGTCGTCACCTGGAGCGCCGTGACCGGCGGCGCCGGCGCCCCCGACGCGTCGTACGTGAACTCGGCGTAGCACTCGTCGCTCGCCACGATCGCGCCGTGCTCACGCCCCCAGGTGACCGCGGCTCGCATCGCGTCGGGCGTGGCCGTCACACCCGTGGGATTGGCCGGATCGTTGAGCCACACGAGGAGCGCGCGGGCCGCGTCGTCGGGATCGACTGCGCTGAGATCGGGACGCCACTCGCGGTCCACCGGGATCGGGACCGCCCTCAGGCCTGCGAGCTCCGCACCCATCGCGTACGTGGGGTACGAGACTCCCGGGTACAGCACGGTGTCGCGCGACGGGTCGCGCAGCGAGAGCATGCGCGGCAGTGACGCCACCACTTCCTTGGTGCCGATGCACGCAATGACCGCATCGGCCGACACGTCCACACCGAACCGGCGCGCGACCCACCCGGCCGCGGCATCCCGGTACGCCAGCGACCCGATGGTGGCGGGATAGCCAGTTGCGCTCGGCGCCGCGTCGGCAAGGGCGCGCAGGGCTACGTCGGGCATGGGATCGACCGGCGTGCCGATCGAGGCGTCGACCATGCCCCCCGACACTGCGGCAGCCACCACACGCAGATCGTCGAGTCGATCGTGCGGATACGGCGGCGGCACGAAGCCGATGGGAGCGCGCGTCGCCATGCGCGCTCAGCCTGTCACGAACTCGCCGAATCGTGCGCGCTCCGCGGTGCCCAGCCGCGCCTGCACCCGCGTGCTCGCGTCGCCATGTACCTCGACGAGCACCTCGGCGTCGCGATGCAGCGCCGCGAGCACATCGCCGCGGTCGTACGGCACTTCGAGCTCGGTCACGGCGCTGAGCGCTCGGAGCCGGTCGCCGATGGCAGCAAGCAGCGCGTCGACCCCATCGCCGGTGCGG
>JANOHN010000258.1:0-5874 GCA_031406505.1 Acidimicrobiia bacterium
ACCACGCCGTCGGCGCGACCCTGAACGACCTCGTCGAAGCTCGCGCGCACCTCGAACCGCTGATGGCGCGACTGGCAGCCGAGCGACTCACCGACGAGAGTGCGGAGGCCCTTCGGCACGCCCTTGCGCGCGAGCAGACCGCGCTCGAGACGGAAGCACCGACCGTCGAGTCGCCTCCGCTTCCAGCCGATGACGCGGTGAACTGGTGGCCCGCGCTGTTCCACAGGATCGTTGCCGAGATGAGCGGCAATCGAGTCATGAGTCTCTTCGGACAATCGGTCGTCGACATCTACGTCGAGCGGATCAGCATGGTGTCCGCGGTCGACCGGCGTTCACAGATCCACTCGGCCCACGAAGGTGTGGCGAGGGCGATCCTCGCAGGACAGCCCCAAAAGGCTGAGCGACTCATGCGCGACCATATGGATGAGGTCGCCGCCAGCTTCTCGGTCCGTTTCCCAGGACTGGCGGACGAGATCATCGACTGGCGCTGACGAGCAGATACCTAGCTACCGTCTCCGGCTTGGGCGCACTCGCCATCGCGAACCCGCACGAAGTTGGCCAGCAGGCTGCCGAGGAGGAGCATGGCCTCTTCGATGACGGCGTTCGCTTCGTCATCGTTCCGACTCTTCACGACCTCCAGCGATACCTCGGTGAGAAAGCCGACCACCGTGGCCATCATGACGCGTGAGAGCAACTGGCTGTCGGAGGCGAGCGCCTTGGCGTTTCGTTGCTTCCACCGTTCGCCCGATCGGCGTCGGGCGTCGACCATCCGCGGCGGCAGATCGCGCGAGTGGACCATCCAGTAGTGCGCGCGGTGGTGCCATGCCCCTTCCATGTACGCCCGCACGCTGATCATCAGCAACTCGACGGGGTCGTTGACGCGGTTCGCGCGATCGGCATTTAGCGCTTGGCGAACGCGTGCTTCCTGGTCGGCCTGATACTCGCTCCAGATGGCGAAGAAGAGATCTTCCTTGCTCCCGAAGTGGTAATAGAGCAACCCAACGCTCGTACCCGACTTGCTCGCCAGATCGGCCATCGTCGACTTGGAGTAGCCGTGCTCCAGGAACTCCCGCGTCGCGACCTCCATGATCGTGCGCCGAGCGTCGGTGCCCGGTTCCGTTGGCTCCCCGGCCGCGCGTGGGCCGCGCGATCGACGGTTGCCGCGGGTGGTGGCCTTGTTCGCCAACTACTTGCGCGGCGCGAGGGAATCGAAGTACTCGTCGGCCGTGACGACGGGCTTTCCCCCCGCGAACTCCTGCGGGCGGGCGTCGGCCAAGAGCTCCGGCACGACATCATCGAGCTCGTCGACGTCCCAGCGAGCGCCCTTGTCACGCTTCGGACCGTGGTGCCACGGCTCGGCGACCTCGACGACACCGCCGACAACGTTGAACACTCGGCCGGTCACCCCCTTCGCCGTGTCGCTGGCGAGCCACACCACGAGCGGCGCGACGTTCTCGGGATCGGTCGGGATGAACGCCTCGGCGTTGCTCTCACGCAAGGCCTTCTGCTTCTGAAAGTACGGTCGGTCCTCGGTCATCCTTGTCATCGCGGCCGGCGCGATCGCGTTGACACGGATGTCGTAGCGGGCGAGCTCTTGCGCGGCGATGATCGTGAGCGACGCGATTGCCGCCTTGGCCGCGCCGTAGTTCGACTGGCCCTGGTTCCCGAACAGGCCCGATCCCGACGATGTGTTGATGACGGCGGCGTTCGGGCGAGTGCCGGTGCTGGCCACATCCTTCCAGTGTGCGGCCGCGTGGCGCAGAGGTGCCCAATGACCCCGCAGGTGCACCCGAATGACGTCGTCCCACTCTTCGGGCGACATGTTGGCGATCGTCCGGTCGCGGAGGATCCCAGCGTTGTTGACGAGGACGTCGAGCCGGCCGAACACCTCGATGGCCGTGTCGATCAGCCGCTTCGCGCCGTCCCAGTCGGAGACGTCGTCGCCGTTCGCGACCGCCTTGCCGCCGAGCGCCTCGATCTCGCTGACGACCTGCGCGGCTGGTTCGGACGATCGGCCACCGCCGTGGACGTCGGCGCCGAAGTCGTTGACCACCACGCACGCGCCCTGGCGTGCGAACTCCAGCGCCTCCGAACGGCCGATCCCACGGGCTCCGCCGGTCACGATCACGACCTTGCCTTCAACCTTGTTGCCCACTTCGACCCCCGGTCGCGGCTCTGACTGAACGCGCGTATACTACTGAACGTCGTTCAGTCTCGCTGCCGGAGCCGACCGCGGCGCAGATTCGGGGCACCGCGGGAGATGAAGGGGGGCCCGACAGGTGCTGGCACTGTTCACACAAGAGCAGCAGATGCTGCGCGAGGTCGCGACCGACCTGGCCGCGAGCATCGGGTTGGACAATCCGGCCGACCTCGTTGCGGTCGACGGCGATCGCGGCTGGGCCGAGATCCGGTCGATCGGGCTGCTGGGCCTCCGCCAGCGCGTCGATGGGAGGCCCGGTGCGTCAGGCACCGAGGTGATGATCGCCGTCGAGGCGCTCGCCGCTCGGCTCGTGCCCCAGCCCTACATCGGTGCCGCCGTGCTGCCGGGTGAGCTCCTCGCCCTGGCCGGGGCGCCCGCCGAGCTGCAGGCCGAGGTCGCCGATGGTTCGGCCCGGGGCTGCGTCCTCTTGAACCGCGACCTGCGGACGCTCGCGTCGCTTCCGTTCGGCGATGCGGTGGCGTGGGATTGCGTCGGCGCCCAGTTCGCCCTCGGCGTCGATGTCTCGTCCCGCACCGTGACCCGGCACCCGGTCACGTCACTCGAGCCGCTGGAAGCCGCCGACCTCACTCGCACCGTCGCCACGGTCGCCGTCGGGCCGGCCGAGCACGTGTGGGAGATCTCCGCCGACAACCTCGATCGCTGGCATGCCTTCGCCCTCGTTGCGGTGTCCGCCGACATCGTTGGCGCGATGCGCGGCGGCCTCGGTGGCGCGGTCGCGTACAGCAAGGAACGGGTCCAGTTCGGCGTGCCGGTCGGCTCGTTTCAAGCGGTGCAACACATGTGTGCGGAGGCGTTCGTCAAGGTCGAGGGCGCGGCAAGCACCGTGAAGTACGCGGCATGGGCCGTCGACGAGCTCGATCCGGCCGAGGCGCTGCTCGCGGCGCGGACGGCCAAGGCCTACACGGCGAGCGTGGCTCGGGATGTAGGTGAGACCATCTTGCAGGTGTACGGCGGCATCGGGCAGACGTGGGATCACATTGCGCACTTCTACCTGCGTCGCCAGATGGTGACGTCGCAGATCCTCGGGGACAGCGCGGCACAGCTTGCCTGCATCGCCAACGCACGACTCGGGCCTGCGTAGATGGACTACCGAGACACGCCCGAGGAAGCCGCCTTCCGTGACGACGCTCGTACGTGGTTCGCGGCGAACGTGCCGGCGGGATGGCGAGAGATCGCCGCTCCAGGTGAGCGCCGCGCGTTCGGGAGGCAGTGGCACCAGGCGCTCTACCAGGCGGGCTACGTCGGCATGGCTTGGCCCGTCGAGTACGGCGGTCACGGACGGAGCCCCATCTACGACGCGATTCTCGGCGAAGAGGCTTCGCGGGCCGACGCCCCGGCGCTCCCCGCCAAGGTGAACTACATCGGGCGGGCGATGTGGACGCACGGCACCGAAGAGCAGAAGCGGGGCTTCCTGCCGACGCTGCTCAACGGTGACGAGATGTGGTGTCAGGGCTTCAGTGAGCCCGAGGCCGGCTCCGACATCGCGTCGCTCCGCACCCGGGCCGTGCTGGAGGGCGACGAGTGGGTGGTCAACGGTCAAAAGACTTGGACGAGCGGTGCCGACGATGCCGATTGGTGCTTCTTGCTCGCTCGTACCGAGCCGGATGCCCCCACCCACAAGGGGATCTCCTGCCTCCTGATCCCGATGGATGCTCGCGGGATCGAGACCCGGCCGATCCTGCTTTCCAACGGCGATCCTGAGACGGCCGACGTGTTCTTCGACGACGTGCGCATTCCGGCCGCCCAGATGCTCGGGCAACGCGGCGAAGGTTGGGGGATCGCGATGACCACGCTCGCGTACGAGCGCGGTCCGGGCGATGTTGGCGGCATCATCAAGTACGAGGCGATGCTGCGTCGCTTGGAAGAGGCCGCGCGCGATCGAAGCCTCCTCCACGACCCGACGGTCCGGTCTGGTCTCGCGCGCGCGTACACCAAGGGTGAGGCGCTGCGGCTCACGGTCGTCGAACAGTTGTCGCTGCGGGTCGCGGGCCATGCACCCGGATCCGAAGGCAGCATCGCCAAGCTCCTGTGGACCGACGCCGAGCAGGCACTCCAGCAGCTGGCGCTCGACATCCTCGGGCCGGATGTCTGGCTGGGTCGGGAGCAGGACTGGCTCTCGCAGTACTTGTGGTCGCGCGCCGGCAGCGTCTACGGCGGCTCAGCCCAGATCCAGAAGAACCTCGTAGCGCAGCGCCTGCTCGGGATGCCCCGAGGATGAGCGACACCGTTGGCGATCGGCCCGTGCTGGTCGAGGTCGCCGAGGCCATCATGACGGTGACGCTCAACCGCCCTGATCGCCTGAATGCACTCGACCACAGCACGCTGAACGCGCTCATGAAAGCTTGGGACGATGCCCGCGCTCCCGAGGTGCGCGCGGTCGTCATCACCGGGGCCGGGCGCGGGTTCTGCTCGGGAGTCGACGTGCGGGGCGAGCTGCCCCGGCCCGGTGACGCCAGTGGAATGCGGGCGAGGATCAACCCGCATGTGCTCGGTCTGGCCTCACTCGCCAAGCCGGTGCTCGCTGCGGTCAATGGTGTGGCCGCGGGAGCGGGCCTGGCGCTCGCGTCTGCCGCTGACATTCGCATCGCGTCCTCGCAGGCGCGCTTCGTGCCCGGCTACTCGCGCATCGGCGTCATCCCCGACGCGGGCGGCACGTATTTCATCCCGCGCTTGATCGGCTGGAGCCGGGCGTTCGACTGGCTCGCGACGTCGGAGGAGATCTCCGCGACTCGGGCGCTCGAATGGGGCCTCGTCAGCGAGGTCGTGGAGCCCGACGAGCTGCTGGATCGCACGCGGACGAAGGCTCGCCAGCTGGCGGAGATGCCCGGCGACGCGGTTGGGCTGATGAAGGGGCTGCTGCACTCCTCGTGGTCCTCGACGCTTGACGAGCAACTCGAACGTGAGGCCGACACCCAGCCGTTGGCCCTGCTCGCTCCCGGTCGGGCGGAGGCCCGAGCGGCCATGGTCGCGAGGCTGGATCGACCAGAGACGACGTCCGACCAGGACAGGAAGGCTGAGTAGCCATGGACTACGAGTTCGAGACGCTGCTCGTCGAGCACGAAGACCGCCTGCTGAAGGTCACGCTCAATCGGCCGGATTCGCTGAACGCGGTCGACGGCGTCATGCACGAGGAGCTCGAGGACTTCTTCCATCGGGTCAGCGACGACGCGTCCGTCGGCGCGATCCTCCTGCGCGGCGCGGGTCGGGCGTTCTGCGCCGGCGGTGACGTGAAGTCGATGGCGAATTCGGCTGGCGACGCGTCGGAGCGGAGCCAGCTGGAGCTCGCCGCTTCGTTCCTCCAGTCCGGCAAGCGACTCGTGACGAGGTTGCTGGACGTCGAGCAGCCGCTCGTGAGCGCGGTCCAGGGGTACGCGTTTGGCGTCGGGGCCACGATCGCGCTGTGTTGCGACGTGGTCGTGGCCGCCGAGGACGCCGTGTTCGCGGACACGCATGTTGGGATCGGCTTGGTGGCCGGCGACGGCGGGGCGCTGATGTGGCCGCTTCTGTTGCCCATCAACACGGCGAAGTACTACTTGATGACCGGCGACCGCATCACGGGCGCGGACGCCGAGCGGCTGGGTCTCGTCGTGAAGGCGGTGCCGGCTGATCAGCTCGAGCGCACGGCACACGAGATTGCCGCCCGCCTGGCCGCG
>JANOHN010000336.1:0-5313 GCA_031406505.1 Acidimicrobiia bacterium
GCATGTCCTCATACCGATTGGGGTTCACGTTGAACATCTCGGGCGGCTTGCCGGCCACCGCGTTCAACCCCAGGTTCCGGCCCCGGACGTCGCCGTAGTACCACTGCTGCGATCCGTCGGGCTCGTCGACCACCCGCGGCGCCTGATCGCGATACTTGGCCGGCACGTGGCCCTCGAACATGTCGGCGGGCTCGCAGATGTGGTCGTCGACCGAGATGAGGACGAGGTCGTCGGCGCGCACCGCGGGTGACGGTACCGGCTCCTGAACCGTCGTTCAATGTGCGGTAGGTTCGGTTCACGCCGCGTGCTGGGCGCTGCGGCCCGGCTGCCACAGGGGAATCAGGTGTCAGCAACCGCAGAAGCGACCGGCCACATCACCGACGAGGCGATTCAGCGTTTGCGCGCGCGCATCGGCGTACCCGAGCCGCACCCGCAACCTCCCCATTACCTCGCCGCCGGTCTCGATGCCTTCCGTCACGTGGCCGAGGCGTACGGCGATGACAACCCGCTGTGGTTCGACCCCGAGTACGCCGCGCGCACGCGGTGGGAAGGGCCCATCGCGCCGTTCCCGCTCGTCGGGGGCGACACGCTGGTCGGTGAGGACGAGGTGACCGAGGTGGCACCCGAGCACCGCGAGCTCATGAAGGGCGATCCGCTGCGCGGAGTGCACGCGTACTACGCGTCGAGCGTCCGCGAATGGTGGGCTCCTCTGCGACCGTCAACTCGGGTGTGGCGTCGCAACGCGCTCGTCGGCGCCATCGACAAGGTGTCCGACTTCGCCAAGCGGGCCGTGCACGAGTGGACTGCGCAGGTGTTCCGCACCGACGACGGCACGATCCTGTCGGGTCAGTACAAGAACATGATCCGCACCGAGCGCGAGGAAGCACGGGAGCGGAAGAAGGAAGCGCCACCGGCGTTCGAGCCGTACGACGATGCCGCGATCGCCGCGATCGACGAGCAGTACGCGCGCGAGGCACCTCGCGGCTCAGAGCCGCGCTGGTGGGAGGACGTGCACGAGGGCGACGAGTTGGACCCGCTCGTGAAGGGCCCGCTCAGGGTCACCGACATCGTGTGCTGGCACGTTGGCATGGGGATGGGCCTGTACGGCGTGAAGCCGTTGCGGCTCGCGTGGCACAACCGTCAGCGCGTCCCGAGCTTCTACCAGCGCGATGACCTCGGCATCCCCGACGTGATGCAGCGCGTGCACTGGGATCCCGACTTCGCCCGTCGCGCGGGCAACCCGACAACGTTCGACTACGGGCGCATGCGCGAGACGTGGCTCATCCACCTCTGCACCGACTGGATGGGTGACGACGCGTGGCTCTGGCGATTGGATTGCGAGTTCCGGAAGTTCAACTACGTGGGCGACACGCAGTGGATACGCGGCCGCGTGGTCCGTTCATACCTCGCCGACGGCGATCGCCCCGCCGTCGACATCGAGCTGTGGTCCGAGAACCAACGCGGCGAGCAGACCGCACCAGGGCACGCCACGATCTTGCTGCCGAGCCGCGAGCACGGCCCAGTGCGGCTCCCCGACCCACCGGGAGGTGCGACCGATCTCCAGGGCGCACTCGAGGCGATCGCCGCGAGGTTCGAACGCGAGTGACGGGAACGGTCCAATGACGGGAGCAACGTGAGCTACGACGCGGTGCCAGGCGTTCAGGTCGAGCTCGGTGACGACGGGGTGCTGCGGGTCACGCTCGACCGCCCGAAGCGGCGCAACGCGATCGACGACACGATGGCGGCCGCGCTCATCAGCTATCTCGAAGCCGCGCAGAACGACGAAGCCGTGCGCTGCATCCGGATCGCGGGCGCCGGTGACGACTTCTGCTCCGGCTTCGATCTCGCCACTCGCGACGGCGCCAGCGGTGAGCGCCCGCGGATCGGCGCGATCCAGCGTCGACTCCCCGGTCAAGCCCACCGACTGTTGCCGCTCATGCTCGACACGCAAGTGCCGATCGTCTGCGCGGTGCGCGGTTGGGCCGCCGGCCTCGGACTCCACGTCGCGTTGGGCGCCGACTTCTCGGTCGTCGCGAACGACGCTCGCATCTGGGAGCCCTTCGCCAAGCGCGGCTTCACTCCCGACAGCGGCGGTACCTGGCTGATCCCGCGACTCGTGGGCGTGGCCCGCGCCAAGGAGCTGCTCATGCTCGGCCGGGAGCTCTCGGGTGCAGAGGCCGCCGACTGGGGCCTCGTGTACCGCGCTGTCGAGCCGGGAGACGTCGACGCGGTTGCTGACGAGGTCGTGACGCAGCTCGCCGCAGGTCCCACCGTCGCGCTCGGGCTCACGAAGTGGCTCGTGCATCGGGGGACGGCCAAGGTGTTCGACGAGCACCTCGCCGACGAAGCGTTCGCGATGGAGCTGTCGTCACGCGCCGACGACTTCAAGGAGGGGATCGCCGCGATGACGGAGAAGCGAGATCCCCGCTTCTCCGGCCGATGAGTCACGCTCGATGAGTGCAAGCCTGCGCATCGACGCAGCCACAAGTGTCGACGACGCCATCGCTGCGGCGCACACGTGGGTGCACGAGCACGTACCGGTTGCATGGCGAGAAGCGGGTGAGCGCGGTGGTGCGGCCGCTATCCGCGCCGTGCGCACTCGCAAGGAGTACGCCGAGTGGTACCCGGTGTTCGGGTCGTCCGGCCTGGTGGTGCCGACATGGCCGGCGGAGTACTGCGGCCTCGGAGTGTCCGTGGAGGTTGCGCGCGCGATCGACAGAGAGCTCGCGCCGTACAACCTCGGACGGCTCAACCCACTGGGTCTCAACCTGTGTGCACCCGCGCTGTTCGCGCACGGCACCGATGACCAGCGCCTTCGGTTCCTCCCGCCGATCGTGCGCAATGAGGAGCGGTGGTGCCAGCTGTTCAGCGAGCCGGGCGCCGGCTCCGATCTCGCGTCGCTCGCAACCCGCGCGGTGCGCGACGGCGACGAATGGCTCGTCTCCGGGCAGAAAGTGTGGACCACATGGGCGCACCAGTCGGAGTTCGCGGTGCTGTTGGCCCGCACTGATGCCAGCGTGTCGAAGCGCAAGGGCATCACGTACTTCCTGCTCGAGCTCGACCAGCCCGGTGTCGACATCCGTCCGTTGCGCCACATCACCGGCGAAGCCGACTTCAACGAGGTGTTCCTCGATGGCGCGCGGGTGCCGAACACGCAACGCGTCGGCGAGGTCGGCGACGGCTGGCGAGTCGCCAACGCCACGTTGTCGTCGGAGCGCCAGATGGTCGCGGGCGCGGGATCCGGGGGTGTCGATCGCATCGGTGGGCTCGGCGTTGAGCACGCGCTCGACCTCCTCGTGAAGCGAGGTCTCGCGTCGGTGCCGATGCTCCGCCAACGGGTCGTCCAGATGCACACCGAGGAGCGCATCCGGAGCTGGACCAACGATCGGGCGCGCGCCGGCCGCGCGTCCGGTCGCCCACCGGGGGCGGAGAGCAGTGTCGGGAAGATCCACAGCGGCGAGGTGAACCAACGACTCCAGATCCTTGCGACCGATCTGCTCGGCACCGACGCGATGGCGTGGGAGAGCGACGCAGACGGGTACGACGCGTCGCTTCCGCACGAAGTGCACGGCATGTTGCGCAGCCGCGCCAACACGATCGAGGGCGGTACCAGCGAGGTGAACCGCAACATTGTCGGCGAGCGGGTGCTCGGCCTTCCTCGCGAGCCCGACCCTTGGAAGGACGCGCCCTGGGGCGACGTCCCTCGCTCATGAGCTACCAGTGCTTGAAGGTCGAGCGCCGCGGCCCGGTCGGATGGATCATCTTCAACCGACCCGACGCGGGGAACGCGATGGACGCCGCGATGTTCGACGAGCTGGAACGGGCCTGGCTCGAGCTCGACACCGACCCCGACGTCCGAGTGATCGTGAACACCGGTGAGGGGCACGCGTTCCAGACCGGTGTTGACGTGGCCCAGCTCGCGACGGATCGCGACGCACTGCGGGAGAATGCACGCCGAACGCGAGACGCCACGCTGCGGTTCACCGCCTGGCACTGCCAGGTGTGGAAGCCGGTGATCGCCGCAGTCAACGGTGTGTGCGCTGGCGGCGGTCTGCACTTCGTCGCCGACGCCGACATCGTGATCGCGTCGTCGAACGCCACGTTCATCGACCCGCACGTTTCGGTCGGGCAGGTCGTGGCATACGAGGGCATCACGCTCATCCGGAAGTCGCCGATGGAGCCGATCGTGCGCATGGCCCTCGTTGGTCGCCACGAGCGCGTCGACGCAGCCCGGGCACACCAGCTCGGGATCATCAGCGAAGTGGTGGATCCTCCCGACGCACTGCGGGAGCACGCGCAGGCGTTGGCCGAGAAGGTGGCGCGCAACTCCCCCGCCGCGATGGCCGCGACCAAGCGAGCGTTGTGGGGCGCGCTCGAAAGTACGGGCACATGAGCTACGAGCACCTCATCGTCGAGCGCCATGGCCCGGTGGGTTGGCTCATCAACAACCGCCCCGACCAGCTCAACGCGATGAACGCTCGGATGCGCGACGAGTTCGCCGACGCGTGGATCGAGCTCGACCGCGATCCCGACGTGCGCGTGATCGTGCACACCGGCGAGGGGCGGGCGTTCCAGACCGGGGTGGACGTGGCCGAGATCGCTTCCGACGGCGTGGGCATGCAGCGCTACCGCGACTCGGTGGAGAACTTCGACCTCCACTTCACCGCGTGGCACCAGCACGTGTGGAAGCCGGTGATCACCGCGGTGAACGGCATCTGCTGCGGTGGCGGGTTCCACTGGGTCGCCGACGCCGACATCGTGATTGCCGCGTCGGACGCGCAGTTCTTCGACCCCCACGTGTCGGTTGGGCAGGTGGTGTCGATCGAGGCGATCGGGCTCATCCGCAAGATGCCGGCCGAAGCCGTGATGCGCATGGCGTTCATGGGTCGACACGAGCGAATGGGCGCAGACCGTGCCTACGAGCTCGGGATGATCAGCGAGATCGTCGACCCTCCGGATCGCTTGCGCGAGCGAGCACAGGAGCTCGCCGAGACGATCGCGAAGAACTCACCCACCGCGATGGCCGCCACGAAGAAGGCGCTGTGGGGCGCGTTGGAAGCCGGCCTCACCGATGCGTGCCGCGAAGGGGCGAAGCACCTCGTGTCGGTCTGGGGGCACCCCGACCAGGAGGAGGGCCCGCGCGCGTTTGCCGAAAAGCGTGAGCCGCAGTGGCAGCCGCTCGAGCCCACGACTGACACCGGAACGCCGTGACCCTCGCGGACCTCCTGTTCGCACCGCAGTACGAGATCGGGCGGAAACAATTACTTACGTTCTCTGGCGAGTGCGGACGGCGGCAGCCTGGCGGAAGAGCGC
>JANOHN010000018.1:0-21030 GCA_031406505.1 Acidimicrobiia bacterium
GGCTACCCGGTGCTCACCGCCGCGCACGGCACGGCCGGCATGGCCGACGAGTGCGCGCCGTCGCTCGACCCGGTCACCAATCCCGATGAGACCAACATGCTGCTCGTGCAGGGATGGGTCATCACTGCAACCGACTACCAAGGTCTCGGCACCCCCGGCCTCCACCCCTACATCGCGGGTGAGAACGCGGGGCGCAACACGATCGACATCGCACGCGCGGCGGGCACCTTCAAGGCCGCGCACGCGAACAGCGACTACGTGATCTGGGGTCACTCCCAGGGCGGCCACAGCGCACTCTTCGCCTGGAAGATCGCGGCGGACTACGCACCGAAGCTCGCGTTGCACGGCGTGGTAGCCGGCGCCCCGCCGTCGCAGCTCGCGTCGCTGTACGGGTTCCTCAAGGACAGCCCCGAGCGTCAGTACCTCTTCATGGCCGCTGGAGGCCTGAACGCGGCCTACGGCGACGAAGCCGCACCCCTCGAACAGGTCCTCACACCCAAGGGCATCGAGCTCCTCCCCGAGCTCGAGAACGGATGCCTCGATTACGTCAAAGACGTCGCGCAGGAGTTCGACTACTCGGAGATCGGCTTCGTCGACCCCTACGCGGTGCCGGCCTGGAAGGCGATCCTCGAGGACAACGACGCGCAGAACTTCACCGACGCGAACGACGTGCCGCTGCTCATCATCCACGGCGGCGACGACGCGACGATCCCACCCGTGTCGAGCGCGATCCTCAAGGAACACCTCTGCACGATCGCGTCCGTGGAGCGGTGGCTGTATCCCGGTGAGACCCACGGTGGCGTGGTGGAGCCGTCGCTCAACGACATGATCACGTGGATCAACACGCGCTTCAAGGACAGCAAGGCCGAGGTCTCACCGTCCGGCCTGCCCGACATCGAAGTGACCAACTGCTCTACCTGAGCACGCCGGTGCGGGCGCGTCGCTGACCAAATAGGGTCTTGCCGTGTACATCATGCGGTTCGACTTGCGAGCACCTGACGGTGGCGCGACACACGGTGAGCTGTACGCGGCGGCCGTCGACATGGCGGCTTGGGCCGAGAGCCGCGGCGGGTTGGCGGCGGTGCTCTCCGAGCACCACGCGTCGCCCGATGGCTACCTCCCGTCGCCCCTGGTCATGGCCGCGGCGATGGCCGCGCGCACCGAGACGCTGCCGGTGATGATCGCGGCGTCCCTCTTCTTGTTCAGCGACCCGGTCCGACTCGCGGAGGACATGTGTGTCCTCGACCACTTGAGCGGTGGTCGCGTGGGGTACGTCCTCGGGCTCGGGTATCGCCCCGAGGAGTTCGCGATGTTCGGCCTCGACATGGCTGATCGCGGCACCCTCGCCGACACCCACATCGAGGTGCTGCTGCAAGCGTTGTCGGGCAAGCCGTTCGAGCACGACGGCCGCCAGATCCACGTGACGCCGGCTCCGCTCACCCCAGGCGGACCGAGCATCTCGTACGGCGGCGGGACGGTCGCCGCGGCCCGCCGAGCCGGGCGCTACGGCCTCGGCTTCTCGGCCCAGACCAACCTCCCCGAGCTCGAGCCCGCGTATCGGGCCGCGGCCGAGGCGGCGGGCCACACGCCAGGATCGTGCTCGCTCCCCGATCCTGCCGTGCCGGCCACTGTGTTCGTGGCCGACGACGTTGACGCGGCATGGAACGAGCTCGGGCCCTACCTGATGCACGACGTTGCGATGTATGCCGCGTGGAACCCCGGCGACTCACACACGGCCAGCCTCTCGCGCGCCGAGACCGCGGACCAGCTCCGGGCCGAGCGCGGCTCACACCAGATCTTCTCGGTGGACGAAGCGGTCGAGCATGTGCGGACCGCGGGCTACCTGGCGCTGCACCCACTGTGTGGCGGCCTTCCACCCGCGATCGCGTGGCCGTACCTCGAGCGCGTCGTCGAGAAAGTGCTTCCCGCCGTCTCAGGCTGAGGCGGGCTGATGAGCGACATCACCTTCGTCCTCATCCACGGCGGTGGCACGTCGGCTGCGTACTGGGACCGGCTGCTCCCGCACCTGCGCCACCCCACGCTCGCGGTGAACCTGCCCGGGCGTGCGGGGAAGGATGCCGACCCGATGGAGCTCACGGTCGCCGAGTGCGTCGCGTCAGTCGTCGACGACGTGCGCGCCGCGGGGCTCGACGACATCGTGCTGGTCGCCCATTCTTCCGGTGGGTTGTTCGCGCCCGGCGTGGCGGCGGCGCTCGCGCCGAGCGTGCGTCACATCGTGCTGTCGGCGGCGAACGTCCCGCCCGACGGTGGCACCGGACTCGACGCGATGAAGGCGTCGCACCGAGACCGCGTGATCGAGGGCATGGACGCGGCGCGCCGCGACGGATGGGTGCTGCGTACGCCGGGCCCTTAACCCGCCGACAAGGTGCGCGGCGCATACGGCGGCGACGACCTTGACGACGACCAGATCGCCTTCATGAGCGATCCCGTGCGCTGCGTGCGCGACTCGATGAACGTCTACTTCCAGCCGGTGTACTGGTCCGCCATCGGCGACGTACCGGTCACGTTCGTGAAGCACCTGCGCGACCGCCCGTCGCCGCCGGCGCTCCAAGACGAGCAGATCGCTCGCCTCCCCTCGCCCCGGGTGGTGGAGCTCGACTCCGGCCACATCCCGGCCGTCACGCATCCCAAAGAGTTCGCTCGCATCCTCGACGCCGTGGCTGAGGCCTCCTGATCGCAGTCAGATACCCTGCGCGCATGGCCGACAAGCATCGGTACGCCGAGCGGATGTTCGAAGCGCCGGTCGACCTCGGCATCGCGCAAGCCGATCGCGCGGCGTGCAACGTGAAGTTCGGGACAAGCTCGTACCTCGAGGGCGATGGCGGCGAAGGCCAGACTTGGTACGAGGGTGGTGGCGCTCCCACCGAGAAGGCTGTTGCCGAGATCGTGATCTACCCGCCCACCCGCGGGCTCAAGACCCAAGGCGACCCCTTCGAGCCGGTGAAGATCGGCGTGCTCGTCGACATGGACCTCGGCCAGCTGCTCGCCGACTGGATCGACCCGTCGATCCTCGCGATCGAAGACGCGCTGAACGAAGGAGTGTGGGGTCGCAGCCCCGTCGCGCTCATCACCGCCGACGCGCGCGGGTTGCCACGCGAGAACTACCGCAAGGTCATCGACGGCTACAAGTGGCTCGTCGAGCAGGGCTGCGTGGTGGTCCTCGGGCCGATGATCTCCGACAACTGCCTCACGTTGCAGCCGGTCGCCGAGGAGATCGGCGTGCCGGTCATCGGGTGGACGGGCGCGCACAAGTTCGCGAGCGACTACTGCTACACGGTCGCGAACGGCGACATCCCCACCGAAGGCGTGATGTGCGCCAACTGGCTGTACCAGCGTGGGCTCAAGAAGGTGGGCATGTTCTGGGAGGTTGGGTCGTCGGGCCGCGACTACGCCGACTTCTTCCGGGACGAGGCGTTGCGCCTCGGACTCACGATCACGCGGGAGGTGAAGCTCGAGCCCAACCCGCGCAACATGAAGGAGAACCTCGCCGACATGCGCGACATGGGCACCGAGGGGATCTACTACGGCGGGTACGGCTACGCCACGTTCCACTTCGCCGAAGCGTTCCAAGCACTCGACTGGGATCCACCGCGCGTGATGGGCACCGCGTTCATGTTCTATTCGAACTCGAACGCGTGGGCGCAAGGGCTCGAGGGTTGGCACGGCGTCGACCAGCTCGGCGAGGACGGCACGAACCCGAACTACGAGGCGATGGTGAAGCGGTTCAAGGCGCGCTTCGGACGCGAGACCCGCAACGTGGTGGTTGCGCTCGCGTACGACACCGCACGCGCCGCGATCCATGGCATCGCCAACGCGGCGATCCCGACGCCGCGTCACGTGCGCGACGGTCTCGACAAGATCCGGTGGATGCCGGCAACCAACGGCGGGCCGTCGTGTTACGTGCAGTTCGGCCCCGGTGACCACAAGGGGTACAAGGGCGACTTCCTCACGATCCGCGAGCTGCGCGGCGGTGAACTCCGCTTCGACGGCTACTACCGCCCCGAGTGGCCGAGCAACAAGGAGTCCTGAGCCGCGCTACGCGGTGGCGTTGGCGGCGAGCTCGCCCAACGAGATCTTGGCGGGCTCGAGGTTGCGCTTGTTCATCGACCGCTCGGACACGTCGTGCCCGACCGCCTCGGCCCGCAGCGCGCCCACGGTGCACTTGTCCTTGGCGCGGTGGGCGAACGGGTCGAACCGGTACCAGCGCATCGCGTTCTCGTACGTGATCTTGTTGAGGTCGCTGTCGGGGACGTCGTACTTCGCAGCCATCGTGTTGAGCTCCTCGGGCGCGTTCGGCCACGAGGAGTCGGAGTGCGGGTAGTCCTGCTCCCAGCAGATGTTGTCGATGCCGATGTCGTTGCGCATCGCGAGCCCAACCGGGTCCGCGATGAAGCAGGTGAGGAAGTGCTCGCGAAAGATGTCGGAAGGCACCTTGGCGCCGAAGTCTTGACCGGTCCACAAGTGGTGCATGTCGTAGGTGCGGTCGAGCCGGTCGAGGAAGTACGGGATCCAGCCGGTGCCGCCTTCGGACAGCGCGACCTTCAGCGTCGGGTGCTCCTTGAAGACGCGTGACCACACGAGGTCGGCGGCGGCCATGCAGATGTTCATGGGCTGGAGCGTGATCATCACGTCCATCGGCGCGTCGGGCGCGGTGACGGCGAGCTTCCCTGACGATCCGAGGTGGATGTTGAGAATCGACCCCTCATCGACGAGCGCCTTCCACATCGGTTCCCAATGCTCGGTGTGGAAGCTCGGCTCACCGAGCGCAGCGGGATTCTCGGTGAACGTGATCGAGTGACAGCCCTTCTTCGCGACCCGGCGGATCTCCTCGGCCGCGAGCTCGGGGTCCCACAGGATCGGCAGCGCCATGGGGATGAAGCGGCCGGGGTGAGTGCCGCACCACTCGTCGATGTGCCAGTCGTTGTAGGCCTGGGTGACCGCGAGCGCGAGGTCCTTGTCGGCACAGGCTGCGAACAGCCGGCCGGAGAACGCGGGGAACGACGGGAAGCACATGCACGCGAGCACGCCGCCCGCGTTCATGTCTTTGACTCGCTCGGCGTGGTCGAAGCAGCCGGGGCGCATCTCGTCGAAGGCGGTGGGGTTGACCCCGTACTCCGCCTTGGGTCGACCGGCGACGGCATTGAGACCGATGTTGGGAATCGTCTCACCGTTGAACACCCACACATCGTCACCATTGGGTGTGCGCTCGACCCGCGGGGCGCGCTCGGCGTACTTCGCTTCCAACCGACCCTCGAACATGTTGGGTGGCTCGACGAGGTGGTCGTCGACGCTGATCATGATCATGTCGTCGGTCAACATGGCATCGCGCTCCCATGCTCGAACGCTGGTTCGGATTCGGCGCGATCGTACCGCCGGGTCGAGCAGGCGCCCCGCCGACCACCGTGCGAACATGCCCGCCTCATGGCAAACGACAAGATCTACATCCACGAGTTCATCGACATCCGCGGCCACAACCGGGCCGAGTACATGCACCACATGACCGCCAACTGGGTGCCGATCGCGGTCAAGGAGCGCAACATGCGCTGCTACGGCGTCTGGGGCACGGTCGGGTCGACCGGCCGGTGGCCCGAGACGGTGAACATGTGGGAGGTCGACGGTTGGGACGGGCTCGCGGCCAACTTCGAGCACGAGCTCTCGCACGACACGCTCCAGGACCCGTCGCTCGCCGAGTGGTGGGCCAAGGCGGCCGAGTTCCGCCGCGGCGGATTCGACCGCATCCTCGTGCCCGCCGAGTGGACGCGATCGATCGACGAGCTGATCGCCGACGAGGTGCACGGCGCGGTGTTCGCGCACGAGCTCGTGAAGATGCCCGCCGGCGTGTCGGGCGACTACCTCACGGCGTTGCGTGAGGTCGGCCAACCTGCGGTCGAAGCCTTCGGACTCGAGCTCGTCGGTGCGTTCGCCGTCGCGATGGTCGACGACATGGAGTGCATCGTGATCTGGGCGATCCCCGATTGGCACACGTGGGCCGAGTTCGAAGCCGCCGAGCACGACGACCGCCTCGCGGCATGGCGCGCGCGCCAACGCACGATGGACGCGGCGAAGCGCCGCATCCTCCTCGTCGAAGCGCCGCTCTCCCCCATGCGCATCGGCCGTCAACCCGAAGCGTCCGACCGCCGCCCACTCGACGAGATCTGAGCGGACCAGCGGAGGATCCTCCCGCTCTGACACAGGCGTCAGGTCTTTGCCATGATCAGCGCCGTGGCCGGCGCTCTTGACGGAGTTCGTGTGCTCGACCTGTCGTGGGGGATCGCGGGTTCGTTGGGTGTGTTGCTGCTCGCGGAGCAGGGCGCCGACGTGATCAAGGTGGAGCCGCCCGGGGGCGACCCGTTTCGCGGCTACGACGGGTACGCGGTGTGGAACCGGTCGCGCCGCTCGGTCACGATCGACCTGAAGAACCCCGACGGGCTCGAGGCATTTCGCAAGCTCGCCGCCGACACCGACGTGATCGTGGAAACGTTTCGGCCTGGGGTCATGGATCGGCTCGGCATCGGGTTCGACGCGATGCACGAGCTCAACGAGCGACTCGTGTACTGCTCGTGCCCCGCGTATCCCGACGGGCATCGGCTTGCACAGCGCGCCGGGTACGACGCGCTGGTGCAGGCCGCCAGCGGTCAGCAGTGGGAACAGCCCGGCTGGCGCCTCGGCCCGATCTTCTTGCACATGCCGATGCCGAGCATGGCCGCGATGTTCCTCGTGCCGACCGGCATCATCACCGCGTTGATCGCGCGCGAGGCCACGGGGCGCGGCCAGCACGTGCGTACCTCACTCCTCCAGGGCGCGTTCCTCTACACCACGCAGATCTGGACGCACGCGACGAAGGCACCGGGTGACTTCTGGACGACGATGAGCAAGTCGTACCCAGCCGGCAGCCACCAGCAGATGGTCTTCGAGGTATCTGACGGCTGGGTGCACCCGTCGATGATGAGCGGCCTCACGGCGGTGAAGAGCCAGGATGAGCTGCTCGGCGTGGACGCCGACGTGGACGCCAGGACCTTCGGGACGCTTCCCTCCGAGCAGCGCGACGTGATCACGCGGATGCGAGAGCAGGCGTACCGCTCGGCGAAGCGGGACGAGCTCGTCGCCACGTTCCAGGAGAACAACCACGCCGTCGAGCCGATCGTGGCGATGGGCGACCAGCTCGGCGGGTCGGGCAACCCCCACCCGCAGCTCGTCGCCAACGGGATGGTGGTTGACATCGAGGACCCCGACTTCGGCCACACCACCCAAGTAGGCCTGCCCATCCACCTCGCGTCCACGCCCGGCGCAGTGTTGGGCCCGCGGCCCCGACCCGGTCAGCACAACGACGAGATCTTCGGAGAGCTCGGCTACTCGCCCGACGCGATCGCAGCGTTCTCCACGAGCGGAGCACGCGCATGAACGCGCTCGAAGGCGTCACGCTCATCGACTTCGGCCAGTACCTGGCGGGCCCATTCGGACCGATGATCATCGGCGACCTCGGCGCCGACGTCATCAAGGTCGAGCCGCTCACCGGCGATGGCATGCGCTTCGTCAACCAGCCGTTCATCGGTTGTCAACGGGGAAAGCGCGACATCGCGCTCGACATCAAGCACGAGCGCGGCAAAGAGATCGCGATGAAGCTCATCGAGAAGGCCGACATCGTCCATCACAACATGACGGTTGGCACCGCGGCGCGTCTCGGCATCGCGTACGAGGATGCCAAGTTGGTCAATCCCGACATCGTGTACTGCAACACGTACGCGTACGGCTTGGAAGGTCCGCTCGCCAAGTTCGGCGGTCTCGACCCGCTCTTCCAGGCGTCGGCCGGACTCGAGTACGAGTCGGGTCCCGTCGACGAGGGCAACCCACCGATGTACTACCGGTTCGGTATGTGCGACACCGCCAACGCGATGCTCTCCGTGATCGGCTGTCTCGCCGCGCTCTACCACCAACGCAAGACCGGCGAAGGCCAGGAGCTGTGGACGTCGCTGCTCGATGGTGGCGCGTTGTTCGCGTCCGACGTGTTCCTTGTCGACGGCGCAACACACCCGTACCCGAAGCTCGACAAGCACCAGACCGGGCTCGGCGCGTGCTACCGCCTCTACGAGACGGGCGACGGCTGGCTCCAGCTCGCGGCCGTCACCGAAGCGCAGTGGCGCGGCTTGTGCGACGCGCTGCACATGCCCGAGCTCGCCGACGATCCGCGCTTCGCCGACGTGCCGGCGCGCAACATCAACCGCGCCGAGCTCGAAGCGCTGCTGGGTGAGCGCTTCAAGGACAAGACCGCGATCACGTGGATGCGGCTGCTCACCGACGCCGGCGTGCCGAGCGAGCTGCCCGTCGACACCAAGGGCGGCGACCTCGCCTTCTTCGACGCCGACAACGAGCGCTTGGGACTGGTGGCCGAGTACGAGCACCCGATCCTGGGCACGATGCGCCAGTTCGGATCACTGATCGACTTCTCCGAGACGCCGTCGCGCGCCCGCAGCGCACCACCGATGGTCGGCGAGCACACGCAAGAGATCCTCGAGTGGCTCGGCTACTCGGCCGACGAGATGGACGCGCTCAAGCGCGACCGTGCCGTGTACTGGCCAGACGAGGCGTACTCCTGGACGATCTGATGTCGGATCGGATCTGGATCCCGAGCGAGCAGCGTTCGCTCCCCCGGCTGCTCCAAGCGCGTCTCGACACCGACCCCGACAGCGAATACCTCGACGTGACGGGCACGAAGTTCAGTGCGGCCGACGTGGCCGACCAGGCGGGTCGGTTCGCCGCCGTACTCGCGCAGCTCGGCGTGCGACCCGGCGACCGCGTCGCCACCCTCATGGAGAACGCACCGGAGGGGATGCTCTCGTGGTGGGGGTCGGTGTTGAACGGTGTGATCTGTGCACCGATCAACTCCGCGTACAAGGGCGACTACTTGCGCCACCAGCTCGTCGACTCCGGCTCCCGCGTGGTGGTCGTGCAAGGCGATCTCGCGTCGCGCATCGGAGCCATCGCCCACGAGATCGAATGTCTCGAGCACGTCATCGTGGTCGGCGGGCCCGACGAGCAGATCACCGGCCCGAACATGCACGACTGGTCCGAGCTGACGACGGTCGAACCGCTCGGGCCGAATCTCGACGTCGGTCCGGCCGACTTGGCGACGTTCATCTACACCGGCGGCACCACCGGACCGTCGAAGGGCTGCATGCTCAGCCACAACTACTCAGCTGGCTTGGCCGACCAGATCAGCCTGTGCTGGCGCCGCACCGAGGATGACGTGGTGTGGTCGGCGTTGCCCCTCTTCCACTTCAACGCGATCTCGGTGTGCATGGTGGGCGCGCTCTCCACCGGGGGGCGAGCCGCGGTCTCCGGGAAGTTCTCGGTGTCGGGCTTCTGGGCCGAGATGAACCGCGTGGGCGCCACGATCGTCTCGCTGCTCGGCTCGATGGCCTACCTGCTCGCCAACGACGAAGACCGTCCGGCGATGCCGGGATCGGGCGCGACCGAGGCGAACACGTCGCTGCGGCTGATCGGCGCGGCGCCGATGCCGATCGAGATGGATCGCCAGCTGCGTGACCGCTTCGGTGTCGACGTGTTCAGCGGCGCGTACGGCCTGACCGAGGCGAGCCTCGTGTCGTGGTCGCCCGTCGGCGTCGAGAACCGGGCCAACGCCGCGGGCGTCATCAACGACGAGTACTTCGACGTGCGCATCTTCGACGACGCCGACAACGAGGTGCCGCGCAACACCGACGGCGAGATCGTGTGCCGCCCGAAGCGCCCGCACGTCATGTTCGAGGGCTACTGGGGCAACGCCGAGGCGACGGTAAAGACCAACCAGAACTACTGGTACCACACCGGCGACATCGGCCGGATCGACGACGACGACTACCTCTACTTCGTGGATCGCAAGGCCGACTACCTGCGTCGGCGCGGCGAGAACATCTCGAGCTTCGAGGTCGAGAAGATCATCATGAAGCGCGACGACATCGTCGACGTGGTCGTGCACGCGGTCCCGAGCGAGATGACCGAGGACGACCTGAAGCTGACGGCCACACGCACGCCCGACTCTTCGCTCACCGAAGAGGCCTTGTTCCTGTGGTGCGTGGACGAGCTGCCCTATTTCGCGCTGCCGCGCTTTATCGAGTTCCGCGACGAGCTGCCGCGCAGCCCGGTGGGCCGCGTCCTCAAGCGCGTCTTGCGCGACGAAGGTGTGACGGCTAGTACGTGGGACGTTGAGAGCAGTGGCGTGAAGTACGACAAACGATGACGACGATGACAACAGGAGACTGAGGATGAGCACTCAAGGGTTGGAGCTGGCGTTCAAGACCGCGCGGGGCGTGCTCGCGAACGTGCAGCCGAACCAGATGGACGACGCCACGCCCTGCGAGTCGTGGAAGGTCCGTGATGTGGTGAACCACATCGTCGGGGGCAGCCAGTGGTTCGGGGCGACGATGGACGCCGGCGAGTCGGACAATCCCGGTGACGTTCCGGACATCTCGGATCAGGACTACATGGCCATCTTCGACGACGGCGCGAAGAAGTCGGTCGAGGCGTTCGGTCGCGACGGCGCGCTCGAGAAGAACGTGAAGCTCCCGTTCGCGGAGTTCCCGGGTGCGGCATTCATGGGGCTGGCCACGACCGACGCGTTCACCCACGCGTGGGATCTCGCCAAGGCCACCGGTCAGAACACCGACCTGGAGCCCGACCTCGCGGCGAAGCTGCTCGACGGGGCCAAGGCCTCGATCTCCGACGCATTCCGGGGTGACGACGGCAAGATGCCGTTCGGCCCGCAGCAGGACGCGCCGGCCGGCGCCAGCAACGCCGACCAGCTCGCTGCGTTCCTCGGCCGCAAGGTTTAGTTAGGGGCGCACCTGGGTGCGCGCTTCGCGGACGAGGGCGGCGGTGATGCGCTCGTCGAACTCCCGGACCTTGGCGCTGATCTCGTCGTCACTCGCGAGCGGGTAACGCTCGCGAGCCCGAGCGAAGCGGTCGTTGTGGTTGAGGCGCGCAGCCACGTCCTCGTCGGACGCGGTGCGCAGTGCCGGTTCGTCCTCGAAGAGATAGCTCAGCTGGCCCGCGAGGACGCTCACGCTGGGTTGGTCACTCATCAGACCTCCTCCATTCTGAGTACGGTTCCCGGCACACGCTGTCCGGGATTTGGGGGGACCATGCGGGGCTCGGGTCGGCTCGTCACGCGCACTGGGATGATCGCACTCGCGGCGGGGGTGCTGCTGAGCGCGTGTGGTGGCGGCGACGATACGCCGACCACCACGACCACGTCGTCTACCTCGACAACGACCACCACTGCGGCGCCCGTCACCACGACGCTCGCACCCGCGGTGACCACGACCGTTGCGGCCGTCACGACATGTCAGATCGAGCAGATCTCGGCAACGCTGAGCGCCAGCGACGCGGGTGCCGGTCAGCGGTACGCCAACCTCGCGTTCACGAACAACAGCGCGAAGGCCTGCACGATGTTCGGCTACATCGGCATGCAACTCCTCACAAACAACGGCAACGCATTCCTTCCGACCGACATCGTGCGGAACGCGAACGTGCCGAAGGCCGAAATCACGCTCGTGCCCAATGGCGGTCAGGCGTACACCACGTTGCATTGGAGCGTGGTCGGCGGGGTTGGTGAGCCCCAAGACGTGCAATGCCAACCCACACCCGACAAGGTGCAGATCACGCCGCCGAACGAAGACGACTTCCTCGTTCAGCCGTGGACGCTTGGGTTCGTGTGCCAGATGGGCAAGATCGACGTGAACCCAGTGCGCGCCGGCGCAGGCCCGTAAGCCCAGGACCTACTCGCCCAGCTCCGCGTGGATCTCCTCGAGGATGTCGAGGAAACGGCGGCGCACGGAGGCAGCGTATGGGTTGCTGCGCTGACTGGTATCGAACATCTCCTCGGTGTGGTGCTGCTCGATCGCGGCGATCGCGGCGAGCTTCTCGAACGACGGAAGCGCGAGCAGCTCGCGGTCCTTCAACCCGAGGATGTCGAGGCGCACGAGGGCACGAGCGATGAAGAACGGCAGCGCCTGCATGTAGGCCATCGACTCGTCGTGCTTGGCAGGGTCGAGGCGGAACACGTCGAGCCCGAACTCTTGCGCAAGGAAGTCGACGAGCTGCTCGGCCCGCTCACCGCGAGCGAGGGTGACCACGAGGTGTTGTCCCTGCTCGACGTGCGTCATCGATGGCGGCCCGAAGAGGGGGTGCGTGGCGAGGATGTTCACGCCGGCGGGCAGGTTCGACTCGAGGAGCTCGGTGGCCAGCGCTTTGGTGGAGACGACGTCCATCACCACGCTCGACGGTGACAGGTGGTCGCGCACGCTGTGGATCGCGCTCTCGAGCGACGAGAACGGCACCGCGAGGACGACCACGTCGCACTTCGCGACCTCCTCGAGTGAGGCTTCGTGCACACCATCGTGAAGCGCGACGACGCTGTCGGCGTTCTCGTCGTACACGAGCACGCGTCCGTGCTCGGCGAGCGATCCGGCGAGCATCCGACCGAAGTGGCCGAAGCCGACGATGCCATAGCTCTCGAACTCCGAAGTGGAAGCCATTGCGATGGATTCTGGCACGGGCCGCTGCGAGTGCTCGGAGCGTTCTCGGGAGCGTCGACCCGCGTCAGGCCGCGGGCACCGCGTCGTCGAACACCATGATCTGGCCGGAGTAGCACGCCACCCACACCCGGCTGGAGTGGGGCTCGTACGTGATCCCGATCGGGTGGGTGCCGGTCGAGATCGTCTGGATCACCGACATGTCGTCGGTCCGCACCTTGGCAACGTTGTTCGAGCTGTAGTTCACGACGTACAGCGACAGGCCGTCGGGCGCGATGTCCATGCTGCGGGGTTCGCTGCCGGTCGACACTCGCGCCACCACTGCCCGAGTGGTGGCGTCGATCTTCACCACTTGGCCCGACCCGTTCAGGGTGACGTAGAGGTATTGCCCCGTGGCGTCGCGCACGATGTGACGCGGACCGGAGCCGACACCGCGGATCCAGTCGACCGCGAACGTGGCGAGGTCGACCACCGCGATGTCGGAAGTGCCCATGACGGCCACGTACGCGTACTGCGAGGAGGGATCGACGACGATGCCCCGCGGCGTCGGACCAAGCGGCACCCGCTTGACCTCGAGGTTCGTGGCCGTGTCGATGACGCTCAAATCGAATGAGCACCAGTTGCTCGCGAGCACGTACCGGCCGTCGGGCGTGACCGCCACGTACTTCGGCACCTGGCCAACCGTGATCGCGGCGTCGATCGCAAATGTCGCGTTGTCGATTCGATACACGGTGCTGTTGTCGATGCCGTCGTTCGGCCCACACGCGTCCGCGCCCTCATGCGAGTACCCGGGCCCGTACATCGAGTAGTTCGACACGTAGGCGTACCGACCGTCGGCCGAGAACGCTGCCTCGACCGGAGCTCCCTGCACCGTTCCGGCGACGCTCACCCACGTGTCGGGGATCGTCGTCATGAGGTTGCCGTCGAAGTCGTAGACGGTGACCGAGTGGCGATACATCATGTTCTGGGCGAACACCACGCCTCCGCCCGACGCCACCACCGACTTCGGCGCGATGTTGCCGGTCACGGTCCGGAACAGCGTGAGCTGCTTCGACGACGACGGGATCGGCGGGAGCGTGGTGGTGGTTGGGAGCGGGAGCGTGGTCGTCGTGGTGGACGTCGACGTCGTGACTTCGGGCGCGGCCACCTGCTTCGAGTCGCCGCCCAACGCGAACGCCGCACCCGACGCCACAGCCGCGACGACCACGAGGATCGCTCCGCCGACGAGCAGCCGACGGCGCCGGAACTCCTCGTGCTGTTGGCGATGCTCCCGGCGATTCATCAGCCCGGGAGGGTACTTGGGCGTCTTCTCGCTTTCGGCAGCCGGCGCTCGCGGAAACCATCAGCGACCCGCGTGACGGCAGGGCAGATCCAAGAACCGCGGCATGATTCGAGCGTGACGAGCACTGGCGCCGCGGCGAACACGGCCCCGGCCTTGCGCACGGGAACTGCGGCTGGGCGTTGGGTGATCACCGCCGCGGTACTTGGCTCCGGCGTCGCCTTCCTCGACGGCAGCGTGGTGAACGCGGCGCTCCCCACCATCGCCAAGGATCTCGACGCGGGCCTCGCCGACCTGCAATGGGTGCTCACGGGCTACCTGCTCACGATGGGTTCGTTGCTCGTCATCGGCGGATCGCTCGGCGACCTGTTCGGACGACGCCGCATGTTTGTGTTCGGGTTGGTCGGCTTCGCGCTCGCGTCGCTCGCATGCGGCGTCGCGCCATCGACCGCCACGCTGATCGGGGCGCGCCTTGTGCAAGGTGGCGCCGCGGCGTTGCTCGTACCCGGCAGCCTGGCGTTGATCTCGGCGTCGTTCCACGAAGACGACCGCGCCGCAGCGATCGGCGCGTGGTCCGGACTCAGTGGCATCTCGCTCGCGATCGGACCGTTCCTCGGCGGTTGGCTCATCGATGCGGTGTCGTGGCGCGCGATCTTCCTCATCAACCTCCCGGTGGTGGCGTTGGCCGTGGTCCTCACGCAACAGCACGTGCCCGAGACGTTCGATCCGGAGACTGATCGGCACGCGGGGCGCTTCCGCGGGGTCGACGTGCTGGGCGGCGCGCTGCTCGCGGGCGGGCTCGCCGGCGTGGTCTACGCGCTCATCGAAGGGCCCGCGAAAGACTGGTCGGCCGCCCCGGTGGTTGCCGGAGCCCTCGGCGTCGCGCTGCTCGCCACGTTCATCGTCTGGGAAGCACGCACGGCGCACCCGATGGTGCCGCTCGTCGTGTTCAAGTCGCGGCAGTTCTCCGGCGCGAACGCGGCCACGCTCGCCGTCTACGCCGCACTCGGCGGCGCGATGTTCTTGGTGGTCGTGTACCTCCAGACCGAGCTCGACTACTCGGCGCTCGAAGCTGGTGCGGCGTTCGTGCCGATCACCTTGTTCATGCTGGCGTTCTCGCAGCGTGCCGGCCGCCTGGCCCAACGCATCGGTCCGAGACTCCCGATGACCGTCGGACCGCTCTTGGCCGGCATCGGAATCGCGATGTTCGCCATGATCGACCCCGATCTCTCGTACTGGGAGGGAGTGATGCCGGGCGCGATCGTGCTCGGTATCGGGCTCACGCTCACGGTCGCGCCACTCACAGCCGCCGTGCTCGCGGCGATCGACGACCGCCACGCCGGCATCGGGTCGGCCATCAACAACGCACTGGCGCGCATCGCCAGCTTGCTCGCGGTCGCGGTGCTCCCCGCCGTCGCCGGCATCGCCAGCAGCGGCGCCGACGGGCTCGACCTGTCAGTCGGCTTCGACCGTTCGATGTTCATCGCGGGCGGAATCTGCATGGTGGGTGGCGTGATCTCGTGGTTGACCATCCGCACGGTCGCGCCCGTGCACACGGTTCCGCGCGCCGACGTGTCTGCGCCGTGCCAGGGTCCCAGTGTGCGGGAGAAGGTGACGGCATGAAGCTCGCGAGCGCCAACATCGTGATCACCGGCGCGTCGACGGGGATCGGCCGGGCCACCGCGCTGCTGCTTGCCCGCAAGGGAGCACAGGTCACGGTCGCAGCACGCGACGAAACGCGACTGCGCGCACTCGCCGCCGAGCAGTCGGGGATCACGCCCATGCGCACCGACGTCACCAACGAGCTCGACCGGGCCGCGCTCATCACCGCCGCCGGCGACGTGGACGTGCTCATCAACAACGCTGGGCTCGGCTACCACGGCCTCGTCGAGACGATGTCGCCCGAGAAGGTTCGTGAGCTGCTCGAGCTCAACGTGCTCGCGCTCATCGACCTCACCCAGCGCGTGCTCCCGGGCATGCTCGCCCGCGGTCACGGCCACATCGTGAACGTGGGATCGATCGCCGGGTATGTGGCGGTGCCGGCCGAAGGGGTCTACTCCGCTACCAAGTACGCGGTGCAGGGGTTCACTGACGCGCTGCGCCGCGAGGTCAGGGAGCGGGGCATCGACGTCACCCTCATCGCGCCCGGGCCGATCAAGACCGAGTTCATCGCCCGCGAGAAGACTGGTGGCCCTGCTTCCGAGCCGGGAGCAATGGACTACGGGCTTTCGGTCGACCACGTGTCGCGCGCCATCCTGCGCGCGCTCACGCGCCGGCTTCCGGGCTATCGCACGATCACCGTGCCGCGCATCGGCGGGTGGAGTCGCTTGGGCTCCGTCCCCGGCGTCGCTCGGCTCACCGACCTCGCCACTCGCGGCCGAGTACGCCGAGCCCTTGCAGAACAAGGCCCGGAAGCCTGATCCAGCCCGGCTTGTAGCCTCTGGTTCTATGGCACTGCCAAGCGATCGCGATCTGCACGACGATGGGCTGGACAGCTCCAACCTCGAGGTCGGCCACGGCGACTTCGAGCCGGCCCTGGGTGAGGTGCCGGCCGGGCTCGGCGCCGACCTCTACGCGCAACGACTCGAGCGTCTCAGCAAGGAAGAGGCGTTCGGCGAGGGTGTGCTCTCGTTCTCCGACGCCGAAGGGGTGGAGCAAGACATCCGCCTCGACGACGTCGCGGGCACCGAGCACGACCACGGCAGCAATCGCACCAAGATCTTGCTGCGCAGCGGTGCAGCCGTGGTGGTGACGGGTGCAGTGATCGCGGGCGCGGTGGCTGCGCTGCGCTACCGCCGCAAGCACAAGGCCTAGGCACCACTCCAGGCGCGGCCCGGCTCTCGACGCCGGCGCGCCCCGGCGACGGGGTCTGGCCCCGGTACCGTCGACGGCGTGACCCGAGGACCGAACACTGGCTTCGGCCGTCGCGCCGCCTTCGCCTTCATGCTCGTGCTGGCCGTCTCGATCGGCAGCTTCGTGCTGGTCAACCTCATGGTCGTCGTGAAGCTCGGCAAGGCCGAACGTGTCGACCTGGTGCTCGCCGACTCCCCGTCGGGCGGTGGCGCCAACTACCTGATGATCGGCTCCGATACCCGGGCGTTCTCGTCGGACGACCCGTTCGATTCGCGGCGGTTCGGCGAGGTGGGCGGGCAGCGCTCCGACACCATCATGGTGCTGCATATCGATCCCGACTCGGAGCGCGCGCTGCTCGTGTCGTTCCCGCGCGACCTCTGGGTCGACATCCCCGGGCGCGGCTCGGCCAAGCTCAACGCCGCATTCAACGAAGGGCCGCAGTCGGTGATCGACACGCTGTCAGCCGACTTCAGCGTGCCGATCCAGCACTACGTGGAGGTCAACTTCGAGTCGTTCCGTCAGATCGTGGACGCCATCGGTACCGTCCCCGTGTACTTCCCTGCGCCCGCTCGCGACGCGTTCTCGACGCTCGCCATTCCGTTCCCCGGGTGCGCCGAGCTCGACGGTGGGGGCGCGCTCGCGTTCGTGCGGTCACGCAACCTCGAGCTGTTCAACACGGCCACTGGCGAATGGGAGGCGGCCGACCCGATCCCCGACATCGGCCGCATCGCCCGGCAACAGGCGTTGTTGCGCGTGATCGGTCAGGAGGCGATGAACGCGGCGCTCACGAACCCGTTCACCGCGAACGGCATCGCCGACTCCGCGATCAGCCAGCTTCGACTCGATCAGGACTTCGGACGCACCGATGCGTTCGCACTCGCGGGCGGCTTCGCAGCCGGCAAGGACGAGCCCGGCCCGCTCACGCTCACGCTCCCCACCACGTCGGCGCAGCGCGATGGGCAGTCGGTGCTCGAGACCACCGGTGACTCCGAGGCCGTGCTCGCGCAGCTGCGCGACTTCGACACCGTCGTGGCGTCGCCCGCGTCCGACGCCGCGCCCGCCGACACCCGCGTCCGCGTGCTCAACGGATCGGGCGCGGAAGGAGCCGCCGCCGACACGCTCGCCGCCCTCACGGCCCAGGGCTTCGTAGGCGCCGGCACCGGCAACGCCGACGAGCGCGGCACCAGCCAAGTTCGCTACCGGCCCGGCGAGGAGGCCAAGGCCGATCTGGTCGCCAGTCTCGTGGGTGGTCCGGTCGAGCAGGTCGAGGACGACTCGATCAAGGACGCTGATGTCGTGCTGGTGATCGGCGCGCAGTTCGAGGGCATCGGGCAAGGCCAGGCGGCATCTGGTCCGGTGCGCGCGCCCACCATCGCGGCGGTCGTCGATGCGCCGGAACACCTGGTGAGTGCACCACGCGGCGTCCAACCGCCACCGCCGTCACCGCTCGCGCCCATCCCCGGCGGCTGCTGAACACGTAGGGTCAACGCTTCGCGAGCGGGCCAACCCGCCCCGCACACGGGAGGCAACCGGTGGAGATGCACGGCGGTGTCGGACGCGACGGGTGGTACCCGCTCGGCGCCGGCAGGAAGAAGCTCCTCAAGAACGGGACGCCCGCGCAGGCCGTCGTGAAGAGCGTCTACTGGATGCAGGATGCCGAAGACTCGGCGCCGCTGGGCTCCATGGGCATCGGCAACGAGCGGCACGACCTCACGCTCGAGGTGCATGCGCACGGCGGCGAGCCGTACGAGGTGCAGGGTCTCTTCCGCATCCCGGTGCGGCTCCTCGATCGGGTGGTCGAGGGCATGACGGTGCCCGTCAAGGTGCATCCGTCGAAGCCCGACCGCGTGGCGGTCGACTGGGAGGCCTTTGTCGACGCCGGTGGCGATCCCCCCGACCCGACGCGCGAGGAGATCACGGCCGTCGTCCACGACCAGTTCCCGGCCGAGAGCCGCAAGATGATGATCGACGGCTGGGTGGCCGCCACGAAGGGTGGCGCGATGACCAGCGATCAGTTCGAAAAGGCGATCGCCGACGCAGTCACGAGCGGCATGCTCAACGGGGCGGAAGCCGAGGCGGCGCGCCAGGCGATCGCGTAGCGCGCCGCCCTCCAAGACCTACTTCCGGCGGAGCACCTTCGCCACGCCACCGCGCTTCGACGCGAGCACAGCATCCTTGAACGCCTTCAGCGGAGTGATGCGCACCTTGCGCGATGCCGCGATCTTGATGACCTCACCGGTGCCGGGGTTACGGCCCATGCGAGCGGCGCGCTCCACGCGGGCGAACTTGGCAAAGCCGGTGATGGTGATCGGCTCACCGGACGCGACGGTTTCGGTCACGACGTCGATGAAGACCGAGAGGAACTCGTCGGTCGACTTCTTGTCGGCTTCGAGTTCTTCGGCGATGGCCGTGACTAGCTCCTTGCGATTCAACGTGTCTCCTGCTCTGTGTAGGGGTTTGGTGAGATCGATGGATCGAGATTCGGGGCGCGACGAGCCGCTACGCGGGACTCGCGCCGACCTTGGCCCGCTTGGTGGCGCGGCCACGGAGGTTCTGGTCGAGGATGGCCTTGCGCAGACGCACGGTCTGCGGCGTGACCTCCACGAGCTCGTCGGGCGCGATGAACTCGAGCGCTTGCTCGAGCGACAACGGACGGGGCGGGGCCAAGCGCACCAGCTCGTCGGCCGACGACGCGCGGTGGTTCGTGAGCTTCTTCTCCTTGGTGGGGTTCACGTCGATGTCGTCGGCGCGCGTGTTCTCGCCAACGATCATCCCTTCGTAGACCTCCACCCCGGCGCCGAAGAACAGCTCACCGCGCTCCTGCACGGCGAAGAGCGAGTACGCGGTGGTCATGCCGCGTCGGTCGGCCACGAGCGATCCGGTGGCACGGGTCCGAAGCTCGCCGAACCACGGCTCGTAGCACTCGAACACCTGGTGCAGCAGGCCGGTTCCACGCGTCTCGGTGAGGAACTCGGTGCGGAACCCCACCAGTGCACGCGCGGGCACGAGGTACTCCATGCGCACCCAGCCGGTGCCGTGGTTCACCATCTGCTCGAGCCGGCCCTTGCGGATCGACAGCATCTGCGTGACCACGCCGAGGTGCTCCTCGGGCACGTCGATCGCGACGCGGTCGACGGGCTCGTGCGTCTTGCCGTCGACCTCGCGAGTAACGACCTCGGGCTTGCCCACCGTGAGCTCGAAGCCCTCGCGGCGCATCGTCTCGACGAGCACCGCGAGCTGGAGCTCGCCGCGGCCCTGCACCTCCCACGCGTCGGGACGCTCCGTGGGCTTCACGCGCAGCGACACGTTGCCGACGAGCTCGGTGTCGAGGCGGGTCTTCACGAGGCGGGCAGTGAGCTTGTCGCCCTCCGTGCCCGCGAGCGGCGACGTGTTGATGCCGATGGTCATCGCGAGGCTCGGGTCGTCGATGTGCATGACAGGGAGCGGACGCGGGTCGTCGGGATCGGCGAGCGTCTCGCCGATGGTCACGTCGGCCAGCCCGGCGATCGCGACGATCTCGCCGGGACCGGCTTCGTCGGCGTCCACGCGCGTCAGCGCCTCGGTGAGATACATCTCGGTGATCTTCACGATCTCGACCGTGCCGTCGGCGCGACACCATGCGACAGGCGCGCCGCGGCGCAGCGTGCCGTGGCGCACGCGACACAGCGCGAGGCGTCCGACGTAGGGCGACGCGTCGAGGTTGATCACCAGCGCCTGGAGCGGATGATCGGGGTCGTACTCGGGTGCGGGCACGTGCTCGAGCAGCAATTCGAGCAGCGGCTTGAGCCCGCCTTCGCCCGACGGGTCGGTGCGCTGGAGATCGGGATCGGTCGCGTCGAGCGACGCGCGCCCGCTGCGCGCGTTGCAGTACACGATCGGGAAGCCCACCTGGTGCTCGTCGGCGTCGAGGTCGAGGAAGAGCTCCTCGATCTCGTGCACGACCTCCTCGACGCGGGCGTCGCTGCGGTCCACCTTGTTGACGACCACGATCGCGGGCAGCCGGGCTTCGAGCGCCTTGCGCAGCACGAAGCGGGTCTGGGGCAGCGGGCCCTCGGCTGCGTCGACAAGTAAGAGGATGCCGTCGACCATCGTGAGCCCCCGCTCCACCTCGCCACCGAAGTCGGCGTGGCCTGGGGTGTCGACGACGTTGATCTTCACGCCCCCGTAGCGAATCGTCGTGTTCTTGGCGAGGATGGTGATGCCCTTCTCGCGTTCGAGGTCGGTGGAGTCCATGACCCGATCGACGATGGCCTGGTGGGCGGCGAACGCCCCGGTCTGGCGCAGCAACGCATCCACGAGGGTGGTCTTGCCGTGGTCGACGTGGGCGACGATCGCCACATTGCGGATATC